>CAZXHP010000135.1:0-10822 GCA_964639655.1 uncultured Mariniphaga sp. | reverse complement strand
AGTTCCTTTTTGGTGGCGCTGCGGTTTTCAGTTCGGGCAATTACGAAACTCTGCTGGGTGAAATACAGGTGGATACTGAACTTGCCCGGGACCTCATTGTATCGGACGATCTGTTTATAAATCATCCCGAAGCTCATGGATACGAACACAGCCTTGAGGTTCAACTTCCTTTTCTTCAGTATAAACTGAAAAACGATTTTTTACTGGTACCCATTATTCTGGGAACCAATAATCCAGCCGACTGCAAAAAAATTGCCGCAACCCTGGAACCGTGGTTTACCCCCGAAAACCTGTTCGTAATAAGTACCGATTTTTCACATTATCCCGGTTACGAAGATGCTGTTGACAACGACTTACGTACGGCCGAGGCCATTTGCAGCAATAATCCCGAAACCCTGATGCGGGTGATTGACACCAACAAAAAGAAAAAAACAAGGCAGTTGGCCACATCGCTTTGCGGCTGGACATCGGTGCTTACCTTACTATACCTCACACAGAGCAAAAATATTGAATTCAAAAAAATCGATTACCAGAACTCGGGCGATGCTGAAATTTACGGCGATAAAGACCGGGTTGTGGGTTACTGGGCGCTGGCTGTTTTCGACCGGGAGGAGGTTTTTGCCATTTCCGAAGAAGAAAAAGAGGAATTGCTGCAAAAAGCCCGCGATGCCATTTCCACTTTCCTGAAAACCGGCAGACGGGACAAACCTTCCCCGCCGGTAACACAGGGCATTCTAAATCGTGAGGCTGGCGTTTTTGTCAGCGTATATGTAAACGGCGAACTGCGTGGCTGCATCGGCAATTTCGCCCGCGACGAAACACTGAACGACCTGGTGCAGCGAATGGCCGTTTCAGCGGCGTGCGACTGCCGTTTCAAGAACCTTAAGGAAGAAGAATTGCCTGCAATGGAGTTGGAAATTTCGGTGTTGTCGCCGTTGAAAAAGGTTGAATCGGAAAAGGAAATCGAACTGGGAAAACACGGGGTTTACATCAAAAAGGGGATGATCTCGGGGACATTTTTGCCGCAGGTGGCTCAAAAAACCGGGTGGAGTCTGGAGGAATTTCTCGGACACTGCGCACGCGACAAGGCCGGACTGGGTTGGGACGGCTGGAAAGAGGCCGAATTATACACTTATGAAGCTTGTATTTTCAAGGGATAAATTTAAAATACCGGAATATTTTCCACAGAATATACGATTTTTGTAAAATTTATATACTTTTGTAAAGTTTTACAATGTTCGTATATAATGAAAGAAAACGTAAAGAGCAAAAAATGCCTCGAAATCATAAAAACGTCCCGTGAGTTATTCTGGAAACACGGCTTCAGAAGAGTTACTATTCAGGAAATATGCGACAAGGCGGGTGTCAGCAAAATGACCTTCTATAAATATTTTCCGAATAAAACCGATTTGGCGAAAACAGTTTTTTCCAACGAGGTAGAAGAAGGAATGGAAAAGTTCAATCGGTTGATGGAAGAAAATATTCCGGTACAGGAAAAAATAAAAAAAATGATACTTCTGAAAGTTGAAGGAACCAACAATATCAGCCAGGAGTTTATGGAAGATTTTTACCTCGGTAACGAACCCGATCTGCAAAACTTTGTGGAAGAAAAAACACGGGAAGCCTGGAGAGGATTAATAAAAGACTGGAAAAAAGCGCAGGAGAAGGGAATTTTTCGCAGCGATTTTAAACCTGAATTTCTGCTTCAGGTATCTTTTAAACTGGTTGAAATACTGAAAGATGACAAATTGGCCGGATTGTATGAGTCCACCCATGATTTTATCCTGGAATTCACCCGGTTTATTGTTTACGGAATTTCGAAACGGGAATAAAATGGGGCTCGTAAAATACATAGTGTTACCGGGAATTTTAATGCTCTTTATTTCTGAAATCCAATCTCAGGATTTTTTGAATTTTAAAGGGCAGCTGTCAGCTTACAGCCATTTCAACCCTAACAATAATTACTTATGGTGGAACGGCGGACGGTATATTCCGGAGGCCCATTTCGAAGTTCCCGTCACCGACGACCGGCTGTTCGATTTTGAAACCTCGGCCAATATCTACGGAAATTTCGGTCTGAAAAATTTTAACAACACCGCTTCCAACGGAAAAATTAAACCCTACCGGTTGTGGACGCGCTATTCTACCAGCCAGTTTGAGTTAAGGGCGGGTTTGCAGAAAATTAACTTCGGTTCAGCCTCTATTTTGCGACCGCTTATGTGGTTTGACCAGGTGGATCCGCGCGATCCGCTGCAACTCACCGACGGCGTTTGGGGTCTGCTGGGCCGTTATTATTTTCTGAACAATGCCACCGTTTGGCTGTGGACGCTTTATGGCAACAAAAATCTTAAGGGCTGGGAGGCTGTAAATACCAACCAATCGGTTCCTGAAGTCGGCGGCCGTTTTCAATATCCGGTAAGTACAGGTGAAGCTGCGCTTTCCTATCATTACCGGGTAGCCGACAGCCGGGCACTTTCAGAAACAGAACTTCAGTTTGAAAAAATTCCGGAGCACCGGATTGGTTTCGATGCCAAATTCGATTGGGTGGTGGGCTGCTGGATGGAAGCTTCATGGAAAAACATGGGCGAAAATCTGGGAATGTTTACCAACCAGGAAATACTGAATTTGGGGGTAGATTACACTTTTGGACTGGGAAATGGTCTTACTGTGATTTACGAACAATTGCTGGCTTCTTATGATGAAAAAGCGTTCAGTTTCGATGAACCGGTTGCATTTTCCCTCATGAGCGTATCGTATCCGGTGGGCCTGTTCGACAACCTTAGCCTGATTGTTTATTTCGACTGGCGCAACAATGCTGCCTACAATTTTATAAACTGGCAAAAACAATTCAATAAAATTACACTGTACATGATGGGTTACGTGAATCCCAAAAACTATTACATCCCCACGCAGCGGGCGACGGAAAATCTGTTTGCCGGAACCGGGATCCAACTGATGTTTGTATTCAATCACTAAAAGAAACAGTTTTTTAAAAATTAACGCGATGCAAAACAATTCAATTATTCGAATTAAAGAACTGACCAAGTCGTTTCCGGCAGGAAAAACAAATTTTCTTGCACTGAGAGGGATCGACCTTTCACTCGGAACCGGCGAATTTACCGGGCTAATCGGCCCCAGCGGCTCCGGAAAAACTACTTTACTGAACATTGTGGGGTCGCTCGACACCCCCACTTCGGGCGAAGCGTGGGTGCTGGAGCAATCCATCGGGAAACTGACAGCCAAACAGGCAGCTCAGTTGCGGAAAGAGAAGCTGGGATTTATTTTTCAAAGTTACAATTTGCTGGCTGTGCACACGGTTTTTGAAAATGTGGAATTTCCGTTGCTTCTGCTAAAGATGGGTGCGGCGGAACGGAAAAAAATGGTGATGGATGCACTCGAATGGGTGGGATTGACCGACAAGGTACAATCAAAACCGCCACAGTTGTCGGGCGGCGAATGCCAGCGTGTAGCCATTGCACGGGCTATGGTGAAAAAGCCTTCGCTGGTGCTGGCCGACGAGCCTACCGCCAACCTCGATGCCGCCAACTCGCACCATATTCTTCAAACCATGGTCAAGCTGAATGAAGAACTGAAAACCACTTTCCTGTTTGCGACGCACGACGAGAAAGTGATCCGCTATCTGCGAAGAAAAATTTATTTGCTCGACGGGAAAGTGGATAAAGATGAGATGGTGAACGGGAAAGAAGTGAACAGTAAAAAGTGAACAGTGAAAAGCATTTAAGATATGAAAACTGCATTAAAACTCGCATACCGCAACCTCATCGGGGCCGGTCTCCGCACCTGGCTCAATGTGGTTGTGCTGTCATTCTCCTTTGTGGCGATAATCTGGCTGAAAGGTGTGATGGTGGGTTGGGACTACCAGGCTAAAACTGATATGACAAACTGGGAAATAGGCGGAGGCCAATACTGGCACGAGCAGTACGATCCTTATGATCCGTTTACCCTCTCGGAAAGCCATGCGCCTGTTCCGCGGGAATTTAAAAATGAAATTGCGGGTGGAAACATGGAACCGATACTGGTAGTGCAAGGCACCATTTATCCGCAGGGAAGAATGCAATCCATTGCCATTAAAGGTATAAATACCAAACAGGAAATTTTTCTGTTGCCGACACATAAGCTGGACACAGTGACCGATGCTGTTCCGGCCATTATTGGCGGTGTAATGGCAAAAAACCTCCGGCTTGCAAAAGGCGATTATATAACCCTCCGCTGGCGCGACGCCAAAGGTACTTTCGACGCAACAGAAATTGTGATTACCGATATCTTTTCAAGCAATGTTCCCTCGGTGGAGACTGCCCAGATTTATATTCCGCTTGAAAAACTTTGGGAAATGACCATGATGCAAAATGAGGCGACCCTGCTTACCTTCCGCGATCAGGAAAAAGAAAGGCCTGCCGTTCAGGGGTGGATTTACAAACCGAAAGAAGAACTGACGGCATCTGTTGATGAAATGATAAAAACCAAAACTGCCGGGCAATCTGTTTTCTACGCCATTTTGCTGCTGCTGGCCATGCTGGCCATTTTCGACACGCAGGTTTTGTCCATTTTCAGAAGGCAAAAAGAAATCGGCACTTACATTGCGCTGGGATACACCCGTCGCGAAGTAGTGGGGCTGTTTACGGTCGAAGGCGCTATGCACTCCGTTCTTGCGGCGTTGGTTTCGGCTGTTTACGGCATTCCGTTTCTGGCGTGGCAGGCGAAGGTAGGCTGGACTATACCCATGGATGCCAGTGAGTTCGGCATGGCCATGGCACAAACGCTTTACCCGGTTTACAGCGCAGGGCTTGTTGTCTCTACAGTATTGATAGTGGTACTGGTTACAACGGTGGTGAGTTACTGGCCATCGCGAAAAATTGCAAAAATGAATCCAACTGAAGCATTAAGGGGGAGAATACAATGATACGATTTTTATTAAAGGGACTGTTTCGTGACAAAAGCCGCAGCCGCCTGCCCATAATTGTGGTGGCTGTCGGAGTTATGCTTACCGTACTTGTTCACGCCTATGTCACCGGTTTTATGGGCGACACCATTGAAATGAACGCCAAGTTTTCCTACGGACATGTAAACGTAATGACAAGGGAGTACGCTGAAAATGCAAACCAGATGCCCAACGATTTGGCATTATTGGATGTGAACGAATTGCTGGCTGAATTAAATGAACAATTCCCCGGGATAACATGGGCGCCCCGGATTCAATTTGGCGGGTTGGTCGATGCACCCGACGAATCCGGTGAAACACGGACACAGGGACCTGCTGTGGGCATGGGAATCGACCTCCTGTCAGAACAAAGTCGGGAAGCCGAACGTTTGGGCATTCAAAAATCATTGGTGCGCGGTAACCTGATCCGGGAACCGGGAGAGGCCCTTTTAAGCGAACAATTTTCGCAAAAGCTCGAAGTGAACCCGGGGGATGAAGTCACCCTCATTAGTTCTACCATGAACGGCAGTATGACCATGTATAACTTCAGGGTTGCCGGAACCGTATCGTTTGGAGCCGAAGCGCTTGATCGGGGAAGTATTATTGCGGATATTGAAGACGCCCGGAATGCGCTGGATATGTACGATGCCGCAGGTGAAATACCAGGTTTTTTTGAATCAGGATTTTACGACGACGAAAAAGCGCTGCGGTTAGCCCAATCATTTAATACAGCCTATAAAAGCGACAATGACGAATATGCTCCTGCAATGAAAGCCTTAAGTGAGCAGGGCAGTATGGGACAGTATGTCGCTTTGGCTAAAGTATGGGGTGTGTACATCACCCTGGTTTTTATCATTGCCATGGCGCTGGTGTTGTGGAATGCCGGTCTGCTGGGCGGGCTTCGAAGATACGGCGAATTTGGCGTAAGGTTGGCCATGGGCGAAGAGAAAAACCATGTCTATCGTACTTTAATTTATGAATCGGTTTTTATCGGGATTGCCGGAACCATCGTAGGTACGGCTTTCGGGTTGTTCTTTGCCGGGCTGATCCAAAAATACGGCATCGACATTTCGGGCATGATGGAAGGCGCGTCGATGATGATGCCGTCCGTCATCAGGGCACGTATTACACCGGTCGATTATTACATCGGTTTTATTCCGGGACTGTTTTCCACCGTAATTGGCACCATGCTTGCCGGAATCGGAATTTATAAACGAAAAACATCGCAATTATTTAAAGAACTGGAAGCGTGAAGGAAAGTGAAACAGTAAACAGTAAAAAGTAGCGACGCAAAATTTTGCGTCGCTGTAAAAAACAGAAATAAGAAATTCAAAAAATTCGGAAAATATGAAAACACAATTGATAGCCTTGTTTTCGTGCATTGCAATGATAGTTGCCGGCCAGCCGGATGCGGATGAAATAATAGAAAAAGTGGATGAAAACATGTCATCGGAAAACCGGATTTTCGAGTCGTCGATGACCATTCACGGCAAACGAAACAGCCGGACAATTACATCCAAAACGTATTCGGTTGGTGATAAACAGTCATTTACCGAATACCTGTCGCCGGCCCGCGAGCAGGGTACAAAAATGCTGAAACTGGAAGATCAACTCTGGATTTATTCCCCGTCAACCGACCGGACCATCCAGATTTCAGGGCACATGTTGCGGCAGTCGGTAATGGGATCCGATCTTTCGTACGAAGACATGATGGACGACCGGAAGCTTACGGAAACGTACAATGCTACGGTTACAGGCGAAGAAGAAACCGACGGACGCAAAACCTGGGTGCTGGAACTAACTGCCAAAGTGGACGATGTAGCGTATGCTTCCCGAAAATTGTGGGTCGATAGTGAACGGTTTGTACCACTCAGAGAGGAACTTTACGCCAAAAGCGGGAAGTTGTTAAAACGGTCAACCATGAACGATGTGGTCCAGATGAAAGGCCGTTGGTTTCCCAAAACCATTGTATATAAAGACATGCTGAAACAAGGCGACGGCACGGAATTTAAAATTCTCGACATTCAGTTCGATCAGGAAATACCGGAATACATTTTTTCCAAAGCCGCTTTGAAAAGATAGTCAGGCAAAAATTTCGTGCAACACTTTCAATGACTTCATCTCGCCGAGGTGCTCGAAATGCAACTGGTAGTATTCCACCAGCCTTGAAGTGAGGGAGGAACGCATTTCCCGGTTGATTTTCAACGTGCCGAGTTCCTGTAATCTGAGGGCGGCCAGTTGGCACAACACGTCGGTGGCTTCCGGGTGCAGGAAAAACGGATGAGGAGGTTCATTTGGCGAAACCTGTCCTTTGCGCATATCGAACCAGTTGCGGAAACCGACCTTTTGGGTATTCGGGAGAAATCCCAGGAATTCGGTAAGCCGGAACAAAAACCACAGGTGAAAGTTGGGGGCGCCTTCTTCTGCCAAATCGAAAAAAAGCAGGGCATTTCGGATAAATTCAAACATTCCCGGATTGTTTTCCTGTTCGCGCAGGGTTTTGGAAAGCATTTCGGCCAAAAAAATGGCCTGAGTCGATTTGCTGACATCGAACGGAATATTCTGGTAAACCGGTTGGTTCTTCATCTCTTTAATGCGCTGAACTTCGCGCGTATCTTTCTGATAGGCAATCAAATCAACCAGGAAAAGGGGCTGCAAAGTATTCGTTTTGTTGTGCTGTTTTTTACTGCGTGAAACATTTAACATATAGGCCTGCCGGCCAAACTCCCGGGTGTAGATGTTCGCAATAACAGAGTTTTCGCCGTATTTGACGTAATGCAGAACGATTCCTTCGGTAGAGACAAGCATTCTCAGTTTAAAGTTGTTAGTTGATAAACAGCAGTTTTTCAATGTGGGTTTCCTCGCCGTATTTGTCGTTGCAAAAAACGAGGTAAACACCGGTTTTCACGCGGTTGCCGTTCAGGTTTTTACCGTCCCACACAGCCTGGCCGCCCAGCGAAGTGCCTTTGTAAACCAGGTTTCCCGTAATGTCGGTAATTTTTACGTCGGTATCTTCTACAAGCCCGGTAATTGTCACCGGACCGTCCCAGGTTTCCCTCACCGGATTCGGATACACATAAACATCGGCGTAAGTTGCTTTTCCGGCAATAGCGTCGCCCTGATAAGAAATCAACCCTTCACTGGTGCCAAAAAACACCTCGCCTGTTTGCTGGTTAATGGCGATATCCATAATGTTGTTGGAAAGCAGCGGACTGTTTTCAGAAGTAAAATGCAAAATTTCCTGTTCGCCGTTTTCTGAAACCAGGTAAACGCCGGAGTTGGTTGTTCCCAGCCATTTCCTGTTGGCGCCGTCAACTGCAATGGCGGTAACTGTTTCGGTTTCCAGCAGCGGGTGGTAAAGGCCGTCTTTCAAATCGAGGCTGGGTTGAATGGCATAAAAGGTTTCAGCGTCCCAAATTCTGCGCGGATTATTATAAACGGCCACTCCCATCGATGTACCTATCCAGATTGCTCCGTCCAAATCTTCGGCAATGCAGTAAACATCGTTCATTCGTTTAAATTCTTCGTGAACGCCGTTGTTGAAATAAGATGTAATCAGCAGTCGTTTTTTTGTAGCGCCCGATTTGTCCACCACATAAGCATCGTTACCACGAGGTACCAGAATCCACTTGTCGTCGTTTTCGGTAACCAGCAGTTGTCCGATGCTGAATCTGTTGGCTACATCGGGCAGTGCGAATGTCTGCCATTCACCGCCTGGTGTTAGTTTTACCAGGTTTTTGGCCACTTCGGAATTGGTCATCCATAAATTTCCTTCCGAATCGAAACTCATTCCGCCAATTCGCACATAGGGTTCGTCGGGCTGCTGGGGCAAAGCCGTTTCGAGCGGACTGTTGTGATTGGTATATCTTTGAATGAACGCGTCGTTTTTAAACTCCAGCAAGCCGCCACCCCAGCTTGCCGCAAAAAAATGACTGGCATCGGCCGGGTTCACAGCAATGGCAATAATATTGAAAAATCCGTCCAGATCGGGGTATTCATTTTTTGTAAAATGCTGCCATCCGTCTTTTGTCAGCCGCTGAAATCTTGGCGGCTCCCACCCCTGTTTATTGCCCGCAGCAACCCACAGGTCAGAATTAAACTGATGCAGGGAAAACACGTCGTTGTCCAGCGGGCCGGGAAGATTAATTTTTTCAACGCTTTCACCTGCAATTTTTACCAGCGAATTGTCAGTATCGGCAATCCAGACTGACCCGTCGGCTGCAACGCCGGCACTTCTGGGTTTGATGGACGTAATCAGCTTTTCACCAATCTGATACTTATCTATTTTTTGAACAATATTGTGGTTGCCATCAATAATAAAAACAGCATCTCTGCTGGCAATGGTCAGGTATTGTCCGCTGCTTTGCATGTCGTAAGCAAACCTGATTCCCGGGGGGTACGGTTCCCAGGTGGCTCCGTTTAAAATATACATTTCATCGGCCCACCACTCTTCCGGTGTAAAATTAGCAATAACTTTCCCCGCATGCGTTACCAGATGGTTGAACTTATTAAAGGCGCGCGGAATATTTTCTATGCGTGACCAACTGTTATAATCCGGTAAGTTGGCGTTTTTTCGGTCCGCCCTGTAAATTCCGGAGTTGGTTGCTGCGTACAAAAAATTTGCATCGGCTTCTGTATCATTCACATTCAGTGAAGAACCTCCCTCGCCGATGATGTAGGTGTCTTTCACCTCCTGCTTGTCGAGGTTCAGCACAACAATACCAAAACTGCACGACAAGTAAGCTTCATTTTCAAAAAACGAGATGTTGTTGATGTTTTTTCCGGCAATCTGTTTTCTTTTAATATCCGGAAGGTTTTGCACGGTGTTGTCGTAAATTAAATCGATGTTGCAGTTGTTGTAAGCCACAACAAGCACACTGTTTTCACCGCTCCATGCAATGGTTTTTATTCCAAAATCAGAAAGCTGGGAAATTCCGGAAAATTTGTTTATGCTGTTGTCTTCCAGATTGTAATACATGAGCCCGCCTCCGGTCGCACAATAAATTTTGGATGGTGCAAGCGCAATTTTTGTGGCTCTTGAGTACGATAAATAATCCTGCCAGCTTCTTTTTTCCTTTTGGGCAGAGGTGAAGGCGGCTACTGCAACTGCCATAACAGTAAGAAGAAATTTAGGTAAACAGCTTTTACTCATATTCAATTTGGTATGATTAAAAATAACGCTAAAAGTTTTCTATTATTTTGAACAATCAGGCATTCAAATTTAAGGGTAAAAATTAACTTCAATGTCATCGACCCTGAAAGCTACCCGATTTGGATTCCAAAAATAGACAGATATCACATCTTCTTCTTTTAAATCATAAATATTTCTGAAATAAATTACTTTATTCCACCGGTAAGGTTTTTCAATTTGTTTTTCAAGCCTTGAAGCATACCATTCAACAGGGGTTCTTTCGGGTGAAACATCGCTGACAATAAGTGCTTTGGAATAACCCTCAGTATAAATTTTTGCTGTTACAACCAAAGTTCCTTTTTTAAGATTACCGCTTTCGTTTGTAATACGGGCAACGCTAGAATACTCATCTTCCGGATTTATTTTCAGGCCTTTTTCACCGGAAGACACGAAGGAATTGTCGTTCTGAATTTTATTTTCGTCCTGCCGGTAATGAAAAAGACTGTTTTTTTCGTCCTGGCGTTGGGCATAAATTTCATGAATGGTTAAATCCGGGTCGGTGTATGTCAGTCGTTTTGCAAGGAAAAACAAGGTTGTTAATAAAATAACGAGCGGAATGTAAATAAAACTTTTTCCTGGCAAATTGGCTTTTTTAATGGAATAACCGGCAAGAAATAAAACAGTTAAAAAGAAAAGGATATTTGAAAGTACGTAGAGTATTAAAATTTTTGTGTTTTTATACTCATAGCGAA
>CAZXHP010000134.1:1280-11019 GCA_964639655.1 uncultured Mariniphaga sp. | reverse complement strand
GGAACTGGTGACTCGATGCCAGCACAAACACCCTCTTGAAAACTGCATTTTCAGGTATTTGGTTGAATGCCGAAGCTGCCACCCGCCCGCTAAAAACATAGCCGGCATGCGGGGCGATAAGAGCACGGGGAACACTTTTGCCGGGATCACTTTTTGTCTGGGTAAACAGTTGGATCAATTGGTTATTCAAAGCGACTTCGGTACCCGGATAAAACTGTCCTGAAAACCGGGGACTTCTGTTTTTAAACTTTTCAAACCCTGCATTTTTCATTATCAAAAAAACTAAAATCCGGCGGCGTTTTTTCCGTTTAACGGAAGCGTAAACCACACAGTGGTTCCTTTACCCGAAGCGCTTTCGATTCCAATTTCTCCTCCGTGATGTTGAATAAATTCTTTGCAAAGGATAAGACCGAGCCCGTTCCCCGGTTCATTTTCAGTTCCCGGAGTGGAAACCTTGTTGTCTATCTTAAACAATTGTTTTGTTTTTACGGTATCAATTCCCACGCCTGTATCGGTAACGTAAATTTTTACCGAACCATTCGGACAGGCAGTACCAACTGATACTTTCCCGCCACCACGTGTAAATTTGATGGCGTTGGAAACCAGGTTTCTTAAAATAAGAAGCAACATATTCCGGTCGGCAAAAATGTTTTGTGCATTAACTACCGAGCTCAATTCTATGTTTTTACTCTTTGCAAGATCGCCCGAACTTCTCAGAATCTCATCGACAATTGCACCGAGATCCAATTGTACCGGATTAAATCTGATTTTTCCGGTTTGCGATCTGGCCCATTCCAACAGGTTATCCAGCAAATCCAGCGTATTTCTGGAAGTGCTTTCAATATCTCCGAGCAATTCGTCGGTTTCGCCCGAGGAGAGTGTCTGGTGGTTGTTCCGTAACAATTGCACGAAACTGAGGATGATGCTCAACGACCCTTTTAGATCGTGAGAAATAATGGAAAAAAATTTGTTTTTGGATGCTATCTCTTCTTCCAGATCTCCCTTAACCTGTTTCAGTGCCAAATGGGTTTTCACCCGCGAAAGCAGTTCACTACCGATAAAGGGTTTGGTGAGGTAATCCACTGCCCCAAGTTCGTACCCTGAAATAATATCTTCGGCTTCTGCTTTTGCCGAAAGAAAAATAACAGGAATATTTTTTGTTTCATTAGCTATTTTCAACCTGCGGCAAACTTCATAGCCGTCCATCCCCGGCATCATAATATCAAGCAAGATCAAATCGGGTCTTACCTTTTCAACTGTCTGCAACGCCTGCTGTCCATTCATCGCAACAGCCAGATTGCAGTCAATTTTTTTCAATAATGTTCCCAATACCTGCACATTTTTCGGAACATCATCCACAATCAGAATAATTGGTTTTTTCTCTTTAAGCAGTTCTTTTGGTTTTTTATTCATTGGTCTGTTTATTTGGTGTTTAAGCACATTTTGATTCAAATAGGTTTTAAATCGGTATCATTCGCCCTGCAAAGTAAACTAAATCTGTTTTTTACACAAAGCATTCTGAAAAAATAGTTTCTTATCTGTTTCAAAGAAGAGGTCATTCGGCTGTTTGGTTAAGTATGGTACCACGATCACTTTAATGCTTTTACGTCCACCTGAACTTTCTTTTCCTACAAATATAATAAACTCATCTGGTATTTTATACAATATTTCTGTACATTTTTTCTCTTACAACTTCATTTTCAGTTATTTTTGCATTAAATTCGACCTGAAATTCTAAATTTAATTCGATGAAAACAAATAACCATTTAATTTACTTGTTATTTTTTGTTGCAACACTGATTTTTATCAGCAGTTGCGCGACTCAATCACTGGAACAGGTTTTAGATCCGCCGGGATTTTTTAAAGGATTGCTCCACGGGTTTATCGTACTTTTCAGCTTTATTGCCAGCCTGTTTACCGAATATAAAATTTATGCCTTTCCTAACGCCGGGGGGTGGTACGACTTTGGATTCCTGCTTGGGGTAATGCTGTTTTTCGGGGGTGGAGGAGCCAGTTCACGAAGATAATAGTTATTAACGGTTACCTCTGTTGCCAACAGCTACCTGTGCAAAACTTACCCGCTAAAAGGTACCATCAAGTAATGGTTTTGCATATATTTGCCCAATAATTGATAAAATAATTCAATTTTTTTTGAGTTTTATTGAGGAAATGCCTGCGGGCAATAAAGAAGCTGAAAATTAAGTAAGAATAAAATTAGTAAAAATGAACCGGATTATATTAGTTGCAATTGTTTTGGGACTGGGCTTTACAGCTTGTAAATCGAAAAAAGAAATGGCTCAATCGCCCTACACCACCGATCCTTCTACACAGCCAAAAGTATTTACAGTACCGGCCAGCGATACGCAAACCGAGGCGCCGGCGCAAACACAGCCACAGGTGAAGTCGGAGCCTGCGCAGACAAACACCGAACCTGTCGCCATGCGTAAAGAACAGGTGTCGTTTACCTCACAGGAAGACAAAACACAAAATGAATCCAATAACTTTTTTGTGATTCTGGGTTCCTTTAGTCAGTTGAATAATGCAAAAAATTATCGTGAAACTTTGCTGAACAAAGGTTTTACACCCATAATTTTGCACAGTGAAACAGGTTATTACCGGGTGTGCGTAAACTCCTATCAGATCGAGAGTGATGCACGTACCCGAGTAGCGCAAATTCGCCAAACCTATCCCGAATATTCGGATGTTTGGCTGTTGATTAAAGATTAGTTCTAAAAAAATGACTTGAAAAGCCGCAGCATTTGCGGCTTTTTTTTGTGTTACCGGTTTTCCTCCGCTTTTAAGTGAACATTTTTTTAAAAATGGTTATTACCTTTGTAACCCGAAGAAAAACGGGACTACCAATAATTTACTGCAGGAAAAAAATGAAACACGATAAAAAACAAAAACTGTTAGACCAGCGTTATCTGAAAATGGCTATGATTTGGGCGCAAAACTCCTATTGCAAACGCAGAAAGGTAGGTGCGCTGATTGTTAAAGACAAAATGATAATTTCTGACGGGTACAACGGAACCCCCTCAGGGTTCGAAAACATTTGTGAAGATGAAAACAATAACACCAAACCTTACGTTTTACATGCCGAAGCCAATGCCATAACAAAGGTGGCTAAATCGGGCAACAGCAGCGATGGCGCCACGCTGTACGTCACCTCTTCGCCGTGCCTCGAGTGTTCGAAACTCATCATTCAGGCCGGAATTAAACGGGTGGTTTTTACAGAAAGTTACCGCCTCGAAGATGGAATAAAACTGCTGAAAAGAGCTAATATTGAAGTGAAACAAGTGGAACTGGAAACATTAGAAAACGATAAATGAATAAAAGGACCATCATCATAATCCCCTTAATTATAGCTATTTCTGTAGCGTCAGGAATTGTAATTGGGAATTTACTGAAGCAAAACAGTCAGCCGGTTTTCAGTGTTGGCCATGCTAAACCCGGTAAACTGACCTCCATTCTGCAACTCATCGAAACCGGTTATGTCGATAGTGTAAATACCCCTGAAATCATCGAAAAAACGATTCCCGAGATTCTTAAAAATCTTGATCCGCACACCGCATACATCCCTGCCCGGAATATGCAGGAAGTTCAGGAAGAGATGCGCGGAAATTTTTCAGGAATAGGCGTCCAGTTTTCCATTCAGGAAGACACAGTCCGCGTTATTGAAGTGGTTTCGGGCGGGCCATCGAGCAAAGTGGGTATTTTACCGGGCGACCGTATTGTTACTGTTGACGACTCGTTGATTGCCGGAGTAGATGTTAAAAATGAAACAGTTTTAAATCTCCTGCGCGGAGAGAAAAATACGACAGTAAGGGTGGGAATCCTAAGAAAAGGCAACAACGAAAAACTGGAATTTGAGATCATCCGCGACGACATTCCTTTAATAAGCGTGGATGTTTCATACATGATTGACGATGAAACCGGTTTTATAAAAGTGAACCGTTTTGCCGAAACTACCTACAATGAATTTATGCAGGGCCTGCAAAAACTGAAACAATCGGGTGCTGAAAAACTCATTGTTGATTTGCGACAAAACCCCGGCGGTTCGCTATCGGGTGTTTTGCAGATTGTTGACGAGTTTTTGGAAAAAGGCGAACCGATTCTATACACCGAAGGCCTGAACCAATCGCGGAAAACCTATAATGCGTCAGCCAGAAATACCTGGAAAGACCTGAAAGTGTATGTGCTTATCGACGAATTTTCGGCTTCGGCCAGTGAAATTTTTGCGGGAGCAATGCAGGACAACGACCGCGGACTGGTTATTGGCCGCCGTTCGTTTGGAAAAGGACTGGTACAGGAACAAATTCCGCTGATGGACGGTTCTGCCCTGCGATTGACAGTGGCACGCTTTTATACGCCCAGCGGAAGGTGCATTCAAAAGTCTTACGAAAATGGTAACGATGAGTATTTCCACGATCTTTATTCCCGTTTCAGTCATCAGGAACAATTGCACGCCGACAGCATTCAGTTTAACGATTCGCTGAAATACCAAACCAAGTCGGGCCGGACTGTTTACGGGGGCGGTGGAATTATGCCCGATATTTTTGTACCGGCCGATACCAGTGGAAATTCCGCCTATTTTGATAAAATTTACCGTAGGGGACTGATTTATACTTTTGCATATGCCTATGCCGACAACAATCGTGAAATGCTTACGCAGTTTCAAGCTGCCGAAGAGTTCGATGCTCACCTGGACAAACAAAACGTGTTGGACGAATTTGTGGAATACGCCAGCGAAAAGGGAGTGCAGCGCGATGCAAAAGGCCTGAAACAATCAGGGGAAATTATCCAAACCCAGCTTAAGGCATATATTGCCCGCAACATTATTGGCGAAGAAGGTTTTTACCCTATCATCAGGCAAATCGACAATACGCTGGAGAAGGCTATTGAAATTTCGAAAGAGAACCTGCTCGTTGAAAACCTGGTGAGAGACAGCGTCAGGTAAATCAGATTAATCTTTAGCTGAAAATTTTATCCTGATTTTTATTCCCATTACCTCCACTTCGTCGTTGGCCCGCAGTTTTGCCCGCTTCCTGAATTCGGGTTTTCCGTTCAGCAAAACCTCGCCGGCTTCAACCATCATTTTTGCATGGCCGCCGGTTTCTGCAATACGCAGAAGTTTAAGCAGCTTCACCAACTCGATATATTCTGAATCGAGAATAAATTCGCGCATTACAGTTCCAGTTTTTGCCTGATATTTTCAGGTATGGCATCTTTATGCACCATAATGGCAACGGTTTTAAGCCGCACATAGTCTTCGGTAAGATTGAGATAACCGCCAAAATCATTGCTGTCGGCACCCCACGAGTTTTTGGTATAAAACCCGGTTTGTCCGTTTTCATCTTCCGAAAGGCCCACCACGTGCATTAAATGATCGTCGGTTGTGGTACGGTTGTAAAACGTTTCCTGCCGCATTTCCTGCGTTACTTTGCCTTTTTGTTTTTCGGGCAAATCGGCAATGCCGTTTTTGTGACTGAAAGTCTTCTCGCTGGTATCGCCATCCCAGCACACAGTAAAATCGTTTTCGAGCGCATGAACCATCACCGCAACTATTTCGTCTATGGGCAGGTTGTAGTACAGCGCATGCGACCAGTTATCGGGAACTTCCAGTACGAAAGGTTTGTAAAACGAATGGTGAGAATAGGAAGTAAGTTCCACAAAATCGTCGGGATCGAGTTCGAATTTATCGCGAAAGTCAACCGGAGAAAACCGACCGTTTCCTGTTTTCACTTTTTTGGGCAGTTTACCGAGGTGATTTTCCAAAACTGCATCGAGGTTTTTAGTTTCTTCAACACTGAAATCCTTCCGGCTGCTGTTCATTTCATCCACTTTCTCCCGAAGTTCCTTCGCCAAACTCCGGTGCTGGTGCCGGCCATCCACTTTTTTGCCGGGAAATGCCTCATCGGTAACCATTCCTTGCACGCGCAGCACATCCATCACATCGTGTGCCTGGCCTCCCTGCCCGAAATTGAGGTTGCCGTGATACAGCAGGTACCGTTTTGCCTTGTTCATGTAAGTGTGATACACAAAATACATTTCCGACAGGTCCGTATCCGGAAATCCTTTTCGCATAATTTCCGACTCAAGGAAACTGGTAGTCGTAAAACTCCAGCAGGTGCCGGTGCTTCCCTGACTGATTACCGGCGAATGATCGACAACCTTCCGAAGGGTAAAACCACCGGCGCCATCGCTGGCCAAAACGGGCCATGTTGTTAAAACGAACAGGGAAATCAAAAGTGAAAACAATCTCATAACGTTTGTATTTTATTCATTCTGAAGTTCTTCTCTTACTTTTTTGGGCAATTTATTCACAACAATCCAATACGATTCATCAATCAACTGTTTAAGCATCTTATCGGAAATGGAACCATCTATCAAAACGGTGTTCCAGTGTTGTTTGTTCATGTGATAACCTGGCCTTACTGCCGGGAACTGTTCACGCAACTCCATATTTTTTTCAGGATCATTTTTTAGGGCCACTGCAAAATCATCCACCAAATCGGTGAGGCAGAACATTTTTCCGGCTACTTTAAATACCAGCGTAGTTTCGTCAAACGGAAAGCTTTCAGTCACTCCTTTTTTAGCCAGACAATATTCTCTGAGTTCTTCGATGTTCATTTTTTTCTTTTTTTTCTCAATATCCAGACATCCTGGGGCAGCCAACCACCGGGTTGCGGTTTTCGTTGGATGTGTTCCAAAATTTCGGTTGGTGCAAAAAGTTCTTCCATAAACTTTTTGGGATGAAAAGCAGAAAAGGTGCGGTGCCCCTCTTTTGTTTGTCCCCGCACAACAAGCCTGCCTTTTTCAAATTCACTTAATTCAGAACCGGTGAGTTTTTCCCTGAAATTTTCTCCCTGCGTGGTAAAAAACAAAATACCGCCGGGTTTCAGCACCCTTTGCAATTCCGAGAACCATGCAAAGTGCATTTTTTCGCTCAAATGGGTAAAAACTGAAATTCCGTAAATTACATCAAAAAAGTGATTTTCGTAAGACAAGCTGGCTTCTATAGGGTTTTGGTTGAACTGGATTCCGGGCAGGTTTTCGACACACCAGGCAATGGAATGGGCATTGTAATCGGTACCGAAAAATTCTGTTCCCTGACCGGTAAATTTGGAAAGATGCCGGATGACTCTTCCAGGTCCGCAGCCCCAGTCGAGAATTTTTATTCCGTTCAGAGCAATATGTTTTTTCAGCAGGCTGGCAAGCCAGTTAGCAGTGTCTTCGCTCTCGGTAAAGTATTTGTTGTAATCCAGTTGAAACGATTCATAAATAAGGTAATCAGGAGGCAGTTTTACACCGGTATTGTTGCGCAGAAAATCGCGGTTCGTTTTCCGGTTCCTTAATTTCTTCAGCCAAAACCGGAAATAATCAGCCGACCGCAATAATCCTAATTTCCGCAAAAAATTTGAAATTACTCCTTTTTTCATTTTGCCGGTTTTTATTTAAAGGTAAAAATAATCTTTTCAAAGGGAAAACAAACTTTACTATATAGTCGGATAAAATGCGTCTTTAAAATGTTCGAGTTCATGGCTTTGTTTGAAAAAAATAACGGTAATTACATCGAACCGGGTTTCCATGTGCAGGTCTTTTTCAAAAATATACGCTTCTGCTGCTTCCACAATGTGTTTGATTTTGGTTTTTGTAACCGCTTCCGAAGGATGTTCATAACGGATTCCGTTGCGCGATTTTACTTCGATGATCACCAGTTGATCACCCTCCTGTGCTACAATGTCGAGTTCCAGGTGACCGAAATGCCAGTTGGTGTCCTTAATTTTGTAGCCAAGTTTTAAAATGTGCTGTTGGGCCAGCCCTTCGGCAATTTCTCCTATGTCTTTTGTTGAAACCATTCAGAGTTTAAAGTTGAAAGTTCAAAGTTTTGCCGAAGGCATCCCTACGGGAAAAGTATGTCCAGGAAGAAGTTTCAGGGTTGATTCCTGTTCGTTTACATCGAGTTCCCAGCGTTGACCGAAAGCCAGTGCCATGTTTTTTTCGTTGTGTCCTGCAGGAAAATCGTAACACACCGGAAAATCATACTCTTCGACCGCTTCGGCAACAATCTCGCGGATGGTTTTTCCGAAGGGCGATTCATTGTCCTTCATGTCCGTAAAATTTCCCAATACCAGTCCGGCCAGGTTATCCAGTTTGCCACTCAGTTTCAGTTGAAGCATCATGCGATCGGTGTGGTATAAAAATTCGTCGATGTCTTCGAGAAAAAGGATTTTCCCATCGGTACTCAGTTCGCAGCGCGTTCCCTGCATACTTGAAATGATGGAAAGGTTTCCGCCTGCCAGCTCACCGGTCACTTTACCGGGCCGATCGCCTTCGGCAGCCGGAATCGTGTAGGAAGCTCTTCCTCCGGTCAGTAAAAGCATCAGCGATTGCAGGCTTTCGCTGGGTTGGTCCTCCTTATCGAGAAAATAACGCGGCATTGCGCCGTGTATGGTAGCCAACCGGTTACGGTTGAGGCAGGAATGTAAAATAGTAATGTCGCTGAAACCCACAATCCATTTCGGGTGCCTGAACAGCCCGTCGTAACTGAGTTTGCTGATGATACGCACCGTGCCGTAACCTCCGCGTGAACAAATAATAGCCGAAGTTTCGGGGTCGTCGAACGCGGTTTGCAAATCTTCCAGGCGCTGTTGGTCGGTTCCGGCAAATTGAAAATGACTGGCAAAAACGTGTTCCCCCAGTTCCACCCTGTAGCCCTGACCAAGCAGCCAGTCCACCGCCGGAAGCACATATTTCTCCTTCACTTTCCCTGCCGGGGAAACAATACGGATTTTGTCGCCGGGTTTTAAATACGATGGTGTAATCATTTTTTTAGACTTTGCCTGTCAAGTTACAAAAATCATAAGTCATCAGAAAAAATCAGGCTGACAAAATCTGATAAAGTTCTTCCACGCTGTCGGCCCAAAAATCGGGTTCGGCCTGCTGCAACTCATCTCTTTTGCCAAAACCATAAGAAACAGCAACGGTTGTAAGGCCGTTCTCCTTTCCGCCTTCCATGTCGAAGACAGTGTCTCCCACCATTGCGATGTTCCTGGACGGCGCCAGTTGCCGCGATTCCAGCAGATGTGCAATGATGGTAGTTTTTGTAGCGTGATCGCCTTTGTAATCGGCGCCTTTTAGCCGCACAATGTATTTATCAAAACCAAAATGTGTGCAAATTTGTACTGCAAACTTCTCCAGTTTCGATGTGGCAATAAAAAGCTGTTTGCCGGTAAAATGCAGTTCTTCCAGCATTTCAGAAACACCCGGATAGGGATCGTTCTCCAGCAAACCGTGCACCGAATAATACTCACGGAAGTATTCCACCGCCAGTTGGGTGTCCCGCTCATTTAGTCCAAAAAGGTTTCTAAAGCCGTGTTGCAGCGGCGGGCCGATAAAACCTTCAGGCAATTCTTCTGTAAAACCATCAATTTGTATTTTATCCAGGGCAAATTTTACAGAGGCCGAAATGCCCCGCGTATTGTCGGTAAGCGTACCGTCGAGGTCGAATATGATATGGGAAAAATTATTCATGCCGGCAAAGATACAAAACCGGGGAAATGAGAGGTGAGATGATTCCCGATGTTTCATTTTTTTGTACTTTTGAGAAAATTAAAATAAGTATGGCATTCGAAACAATTGACATAAAAAACAAAAAAGGCTTTCAGGCAATAAACATCCCGAACCGGATGAAGATAAATGACGACAAAGTTTATCTGAAAAAAGTCGGTCATGCAAT
>CAZXHP010000134.1:0-1180 GCA_964639655.1 uncultured Mariniphaga sp. | reverse complement strand
ATAAAAAACCAGGATGCACTCGAAAAATTTCTAACTCCCCTTCAAATTTTTGATTTTGGGCATGAGCAAGCAATTATTTACGGGAAAGTTCGTGCTGAATTAGAAAAAAAAGGAACTCCAATCGGACCATTGGATACACTAATTGCCTCACATGCCATAAGTCTAAATCTGGCATTAGTGACCAACAATGAAAGAGAATTCAAAAGAATCCCTTAATTATTGGTTGAAAACTGGATTTAATATTTGGAAACGTAGCAGGCCGTTTTCCCTCAATTCCACTATCTTTGTGCCCTTAATCAAAAAAGAACCTTTTTATTTCAGCAAAAAGATATTCAATATGGGGGAATTTAAACGGACTTTGATCACCACAGCGCTGCCTTATGCCAATGGGCCGATTCACATAGGTCACCTGGCAGGAGTTTATGTACCTGCCGATATTTATGCGCGTTACCTGCGCCTCAAAAACGAAGATGTATTGCTCATTGGCGGCTCCGACGAGCATGGCGTACCCATTACGCTGAAAGCTAAAAACGAGGGTGTTACGCCGCAGGACGTGGTGGACAAGTTCCATAAAATCATAAAAAAATCGTTTCAGGATTTCGGAATTTCATTCGATGTCTATTCGCGTACCAGCGCGGAAGTCCACCATAAAACAGCTTCTGAGTTTTTCAAAAAGATGTATGACCAGGGGCAGTTTATCGAAAAAACTTCGGAACAATATTATGACGAAGAAAACCAGCAGTTTCTGGCCGACCGGTACATTATTGGTACCTGCCCCAAATGCGGGTTTGAAAAAGCTTACGGCGACCAGTGCGAAAGTTGCGGAACTTCGCTCAGTCCGACAGAATTGATTAATCCCACCTCGATGATTAGCGGCAACCAGCCGGTGCTGAAAGAAACCAAACACTGGTACCTGCCGCTCGACCAGTACGAGCCGTGGCTGCGCGAATGGATTCTGGAAGGCCACAAGGAGTGGAAACCCAATGTTTACGGACAGTGCAAATCGTGGATTGACAGCGGATTACAACCCCGAGCCGTTACCCGCGACCTCGACTGGGGCGTTCCGGTGCCTGTGGAAAACGCAAAAGGAAAGGTGCTTTATGTGTGGTTCGATGCACCCATCGGCTACATTTCGGCTACCCGCGAACTTACCCCCGAATGGGAAAAATACTGGAAAGAC
>CAZXHP010000133.1:0-11077 GCA_964639655.1 uncultured Mariniphaga sp. | reverse complement strand
GTTGGTTTCTTTTGAAATTACTTCGAAATTAAAATCCGTGAATTCTTCGATTTGATCGGAGTGCCCTTACAGAACTCTTTCAGGCAGAAGTGAAAGAATTTTTATAGTTCCCTTTCCAGCTCTTCCAGCGAAGCGCCTTTGGTTTCGGGCACAAAAAATCGTACCCAAATTAGTTGCAGCACCATCATTCCGCAAAACAGGCCGAAAATGAATTGCGGTTTCCAGGCTTCGGCCATAAGCGGAAAAGCAAGGGTAATGGCTGCGGCAAAAACCAGTGGGTAAAACTGCCCAGCGACTGCCCGAATGCCCGTTGGCGGTTGGGAAAAATTTCGCTGATGAAAACCCAGATTACGGCTCCCTGACCAACAGCATGGGCGGCAATAAATGCAAAGATGCAAACCGGCACAATGCCCGGGTTACCCGATGCAAAAGCCCACGCGATGAGTCCCAGCGAAGCGATGTAGCCAAAGGAGCCAATATAGAGCAGCATCCTGCGCCCCAGCCGGTCAATCAGCCACAGGCCTACAAAAGTGAAAATCAGATTTGTTACACCAATGCCCACCGATTGCAACAGCGCTGCCTGCGCTTCCAGCCCGGTCATTTCAAAAATGCGCGGGGCAAAATAGAGCACAGCGTTAATGCCGGAAAGCTGGTTGAAAAATGCAATGAAAATGGCCAGTGAAATGGGTTTCAGCAATTTTCGCGTAAAAAACTTCTGTCTTTTGTTTTTTTGGTTCCCGGAATTTTCGATTTCCTGCACCAGTGAATCCAATTCATTTTCAGAAAAACCGGGATTAACCCTTTTCAAAACCGCTAATCCTGCTTCCCTGTTTTTGTTGTGCACAATCAGCCAGCGCGGACTTTCGGGCAGTCCGAAACAGAAGGCGGTAAACAACAGCGCCGGAACCGCCTCCACACCCAGCATCCAGCGCCACGCATTTTCACCGATGCCGCCCAGCAGCGAATTGGAAAGATAGGCCACCAATATGCCAAATACAATATTGAATTGAAACATTCCGGTTAAGCGGCCACGCATGGCCGGCGGCGCAATTTCGGAAATAAACATGGGGGCAGCCACCGTGGAAATACCCACGCCCACTCCGCCAATAAAACGAAAAAACATAAACGAATAAACCCCGGGTGCCATGGCCGAGCCAAATGCCGAAGCCAGGTAAAGCACACCAATCCACAACAGTGTTTTTTTTCGGCCAAAAACCTGTGCAGGCCAGCCACCCGTTAACGCGCCCAGCACTGTTCCCCACAACGCCATGCTGATGGCCAGTCCGTGCAACGAGCTGTTCAGTTCCCACAACAATTGAATTTTTTGTTCGGCGCCCGAAATTACCACGGTATCGAACCCAAAAAGAAAACCTGCCAAAGAGGCCACTACTGCACTTTTGTACAAAAAATTTCTGCCGTTCATTGGTTTGAATTTTATTAGAACCAGCAAATATGGTTGGATACACAAATTTTACTTGTAAAAGTGCACTTTTTAATCAATATATTCGAAATTGCCGGCATAAAAATTAAACCTTCCCTATGGGTTCCCGTTTTCACCCACATTTTTGTAATTTTGACGAAAATGAAAAGCTATGTTCATCGTACACGTTTTTGTTCAGGTAGAAAAAGACTACATTGAGGATTTTAAGCAGGCCACCGTTGAAAATGCCCGCCAGAGTTTGCAGGAACCCGGAATAACACGATTCGATATTGTTCAGCAACAGGACGATCCCACGCGGTTTGTATTGGTGGAGGTTTACCGTACCTATGAAGATCCGGCCCGGCACAAAGAGACGGAACATTACCAGCGCTGGCGCGACGAAGTGGCCCACATGATGGCCGAACCGCGCACTTCTGCAAAGTATTTTAATGTTTTTCCGGTAGATGAAGGATGGGAATAAATTTTGAATTTGCAACGGCAACCCAGGTTATTTTCGGGAACGGAACAGTTTCCAAAATCCCGCAATTGCTGCAGGGAATGGGACACAATATATTTTTGGTTACCGGGAAAAATCCTCTGCGCGCAAATTTTTTAACCGAAAACCTGGAAGCAGAAGGTTTCAGTGTGTTTTCTTTTCGGGTTGAAAAAGAACCTGACACTGAAATGATTTCCACCGGGGCAAAGCTGGCCCGTGAAACGGCATGCGACGCAGTTGTGGGTTTTGGTGGCGGAAGTGTTATCGACAGCGCCAAAGCCATTGCAGCACTGGTCCCAAACAAAGGTGAACTGTTAGATTACCTCGAAGTGATTGGAAAAGGCCAAAAGCTGGAAGAAAAACCGCTGCCGTTTATTGCCGTTCCGACTACGGCCGGTACCGGCGCCGAGGTGACTAAAAATGCAGTAATTCATTCTGCTGAGCACCATGTAAAAGTGAGTCTGCGTAGTCCGCTCATGTTTCCCGATGTGGCTGTGGTCGATCCGGAACTCACCCTTTCCATACCGCCTGAAATTACCGCAACAACCGGGATGGACGCCCTCACGCACCTGCTCGAAACCTTTGTTTCCAACCAGTCGAACCCGTTTATCGACATGTTATGCCGCGAAGGAATGCGTAGGATTTCTTTCTCTTTAAAAAAAGCGTATAAAAATGGCAATGATTTGAAAGCCCGCGAAGATATGGCTTTTGCGGCCATGCTGGGCGGAATGGCGCTGGCCAATGTGAAACTAGGCGCCGTGCATGGTTTTGCCGGCCCCATGGGGGGAATGTTCCCGGTTCCGCATGGTGCGGTGTGTGCTGCACTTTTGCCGCCCGTGATGGAAATCAACATAACGGTACTGGAAAAACAAAAACAAATAAACTCAATTGCGAAATACCTGGAAGTGGCTCAAATTCTGACCGGAAACCCGGATTCAAAAATTGAAGATGGAATAAGATGGGCTGAGGAAATGGTGAAAACTTTAAAAATTCCAACCCTCTCCACATTTGGGCTTTCTTCTTCCGATTTTCCCGTTTTGGTGGAAAAAGCCAAAAAAGCCAGCAGCATGAAAGGGAATCCGGTTGTGCTTAATGACGGGCAGTTGACGGAGATTTTGGCGAAATCATTGTAGCGCTGGTCGTTCAACGGTGATTTCAGGATTCCCTGTTCGGTTTTAAAATTTCATTTCAGAATAAAACTTTATCTTTGTAACAAAGAATTAAACAATTATGATTGGGAGATTTTTTCATACACCTTCTACCAAAAAGTTCCACATTACACCGAGGTACTGGGACCCCGACAAAGATGAACGGGATGAACGGGAGCGCAGGATTAAAGAGGAGTTGGGAATAGTGGACGAAAAAAAGCCGGACAGCGACAAGCCTTACCGGCCCAACATTAAAGGGCAGTTCAGGCGGGCACAGGAAGGTTACTCCAAATCTTCGGAAAAGGCCCGAAGGGCAAGCAACACCCGGCTAATTATCTTAATCCTCATCCTGACACTTATTTTTTACCTGTTTTTTTATTCTGATTTTACGTTTTAGTGAGCGATATTATTCAATTATTACCCGACTCGGTAGCTAACCAGATTGCTGCCGGAGAAGTGATTCAGCGACCGGCCTCGGTGGTGAAGGAAATGGTGGAGAATGCTTTGGATGCCGGTGCCGGGGAAGTGACCATCCACATTAAAGATGCCGGAAAAACCCTCATTCAAATTACCGACAACGGCTGTGGCATGTCGCCTACCGATGCACGAATGGCTTTTGAGCGGCATGCTACTTCAAAAATAAGTTCGGCCAACGACCTGTTTTGTATCCGTACCATGGGATTTCGCGGAGAAGCGCTGGCCTCGGTTGCGGCTATTGCCGACGTGGAATTACGCACCAAACGGGTGGAAGACGAAGTGGGCACGCTTATTCACATTGTTGGTTCGGAGGTGAAAACCCAGGAGCCGGTAGCCTGTGCCAACGGAACAACCATTTCCGTAAAAAATCTTTTTTATAATGTGCCGGCGCGCCGCAAATTTCTGAAAGCAAACACTACTGAGCTGAAACACATCATCAGTGAAATTCAGCGGGTGGCCCTGCCCAATCCCGAAATCCGGTTTGCACTTTTTCATAACAATTCATCATTGTATGATTTGGCGAAGAGCAATTTCAGGCGCCGTATTGTGGATATTTTCGGCAAAAGTATTAACCAGAGCCTGGTACCGGTGGAGGAAAAAACCAGTTTGGTGACTATTTCGGGGTATGTAGGGCAACCCAAATTTGCCCGTAAAACTATGGCCGAACAGTTTTTTTTCGTGAATAAACGGTACATGCGGCATCCCTGGTTTCATAAGGCAGTGATGCAGGCTTACGAAAAACTGCTCCCGACCGATGCATTTCCGTCCTATTTTCTGTTCCTGGAAATCGACCCGGCTGCCATCGATATCAATGTGCATCCCACCAAAACCGAAATAAAATTTGAAGACGACCGGGCAATCTGGCAGGTGATTTTTGCAGCTGTACGCGAATCACTGGGAAAACACAACGTGGTACCCTCCATCGATTTCGACCAAAGCGGAAACATTGATATTCCGGTCAGGAGTAAGGAACCCGGCGAAATTCAGTACCCCGAAATTAAGGTGAATCCGGATTACAATCCGTTTGAAACGGAAAAAACGCCATCGTTTAAATTGCCCAAAACAGCAAAACCGGGCAAAAGCAATTTAAACCGCTGGGAAGACCTGTACCAGGGTACCCAGTTGATTTTAAAACCGGAAGATCTGCCATTTTCCTCCGTTGAGCCATCCCCGGCAACTTCATCCGAAGGACTTCCGGGAAAGAAAATTCTTCAGTTAAAACAAAAGTATATTCTTTCTCCGGTAAAATCGGGGCTGATGGTTATTGATCAGAAAAGGGCGCATGAGCGTATTCTTTTCGAGCGGTTTATGGAAGTGCTTCAATCGGAGTCGGTAGCCAGTCAGCAGCAGCTTTTCCCGCAAACACTGGAACTGGATGCCGGCGATGCCGAACTGCTGAAAAATATTCTGGACGATTTGCTGGCTTTGGGTTTCGACATTCGCGAATTCGGAAAAAACACGTTCATTATTAACGGAACACCGGGTGTACTCGATGTTTCTTCACCTGAAATTATTGTGGAAAAATTGCTGGAGGAGTATAAAAACTCGCCGGTGAATGCCAAAGCCAAAGTCAAAGAGCAGGTGGCTATTTCGCTGGCAAAAGCTTCGGCACTCAATTACGGCACCGAACTGAAGCAGGAAGAAATCGATCACCTTATCGACAATTTGTTTGCCTGCACAACGCCCAACTATTCGCCCGAAGGGAAAAAAGTGCTGACCATCATTCCGCTGGAAGAGATCGAAAAATCTTTTAATAAATGACAATATGTCGTTATATTGCCGGTTGAAATAATTGGCCCGGCGTTTGCCGGAAACACCGCTAAAATTTGAGATATGAATTACCGTCCTGTAATGAATACGATCCCGCCGGTTGTTAAAAACCTGATTATCATTAATGTATTGCTTCTGTTGGCAACCTGGGTTTTACAAACGAGGGGAATTGATCTGGTGGAATACCTGGGGATGCACTACCCGCGGTCCGACAAGTTTATGTTGCACCAGATTGTTACCCACATGTTTATGCACGGTGGATTGATGCACTTGTTTTTCAATATGTTTGCCCTGTGGATGTTTGGACGTGTATTGGAAAGTGTTTGGGGGTCGCGCCGGTTTCTAATCTATTATTTTGTTACCGGACTCGGCGCAGTGGCGCTTCACATGTTTGTGAATCACCTGGAAATTTCTTCCATGCAAAACGCTGTGGAGGCTTTCCGCAACACCCCGTCGCCAGAGTTGCTCGACCAGTTTGTCAGCAAACATTTGTCGAACGCTTCGGTGCAGGTGCGCGATTTTATCAATACCTGGTACGACGATGCAACCAATCCTGCCTATGCTTCAGAAGGTTTGAGTTTAATGGAACGTATTCTTCAGCTTAAAATGGATATTCCCACCGTAGGGGCGTCGGGCGCGGTGTTTGGCGTACTGCTGGCGTTTGGCGTACTTTTCCCCAACACCCAGCTGATGCTGCTTTTCCCGCCCATTCCTATAAAGGCCAAATATTTTGTTATTGGTTACGGTTTAATCGAATTGTACCTCGGCTTCTCCCAGCCGGGAAGCAATGTGGCACACTTTGCCCACCTGGGCGGTATGTTGTTTGGGTATTTGCTCATTAAATACTGGAACAAAAATACGAAGCATTTTTATTGATGAATATTTGGGACGACATAAAAAGAACGTTTAAACACGGTTCTGCATTAACCAGGCTGATTTATATTAATCTGGGTGTGTTTTTGCTGATAAAACTGCTGGGTGTAATTTTTTACCTGGGCGGAATTCCTTTTTACCTGGTGGAGTGGCTTTCGGTACCATCAAATCCCGAAATACTTTTGCAACGGTTCTGGACTCCCGTTACTTACATGTTCCTGCATTCCGGATTTTTACACCTGCTCTTTAATATTTTGGGGTTGTACTGGTTTGGTAAACTTTTTTTGTATCGATTTGAAGGCGACAAACTGCTGAGCGTTTACCTGCTGGGCGGATTATCGGGTGCTTTGCTGTACGTGCTGGCATTCAATATTTTTCCGGCGTTTGTATCGGTAAATGCCATTTTGCTTGGCGCCTCGGCTTCGGTTTTCGCTATTCTGGTCGCCATTGCCGTTTACGATCCGCAACGCGAAATTCACCTCTTTTTTATCGGGCGTTTCCCGTTGAAATACATTGCAGCTTTTTACGTGGTGCTTTCCATCATCGGTATTTCAGCATCCAACCCGGGCGGTAATCTGGCGCATTTGGGAGGCGCTGCGTGGGGCTGGTTTTACATTGCCCAGCTGCGCAAAGGAAAAGACCGTGGCTCCGGTTTGGTTGCCTTTATCGATAAAATTGGTGACTGGTTCAAACCAAAAGAGCGGCTGAAAGTGACATTTAAGCAACAGGCCCCACCGCGCGACGACTACGAGTACAACCGGCAGCAAAACATACAACAGGAAGAGATCAACCGGATTCTGGATAAAATTGCCCAATCGGGCTATGAAAGCCTCACAAAAAAAGAGAAGGAAATCCTGTTTAAGCAGGGAAAATAATTAATCCCTTAGGCGTGGAACACCAGCAACGGCGTGTTGCTGTGGAAAACCATTTTCCGGGCAATACTTGGATTGAACAGCCTTACAATCATATTCCGTTTGTGTGTGGTTAGCGAAATAATGTCGATGTTTTCTTCTTTAATAAATCTATCGAGTGTTTCCAGAATGTTTTCGCCAACCAGCAGCCGGCAGTCAAAATCTTTTTGTTCGTATTTCCCTTTCAACACATTTTTCATGCCTTCCAGCCTTGCTTTATCCCAGTCGGAACTTTCTTCTTTACCCACATGTACGCAAAAAACCTTCACATCAAAAGGTTTCAGAATTCCAATCAGTTTTTCAATGGCCGAAAAGTCTTTTTCATCGAAGTTGGTAGCATAAACCACGTTTTGTATATCGAGTATTTCCTTTTCAGGCGATTCTTCAGGGATAACCAGCACCGGTACTTTAGCATTGTAAATCACATCGGCAGTTACACTTCCCATTACCAGACCCGCGTCGCCACCGGTGCCCATAACAATCAGTCTGGTGTTGTTTTCTTGAGCGTAAGCCAAAATGTCTTCATCGGCATACCCCGGCTTAATAATGTATTCTTTTTTTACGGTTTTCCACTTTTCTTTGCCGGTTTCTGAGGAGAGTTTGCGAATAAATTTTCTGAAATTTTCATTGGCATTTTTTTCGGCATTGTCCATTCGCTCCAGCAGAGTGGAATCGTACACATACACATCGGCATAAGGTACAGAATGAACAACCGGATTGATATAGCAATGCATAAAAATCAGTTTCACCTGCAGATGTGCTGCAATATTAAATGCCATTTTGCAGGTTTTTAGCGATACCGGCGAAAAATCGACCGGCACCAGAATATGGTCATCTTTTTCTTCCGTTTTTTTCTCTTTTTCCGACTTTTTCCCCAGAAATTCTTCCAGAACAGGGACAGCCTTTCGGATATCTTTTTCCAGAATTTTAACTTTTACTGAAGTTGCCGCATCTTCCATCAGGTTGATGTCTTCGAGTACGCACTCAATACCTTGATCTTCCAGGCGGATTTTCAGCATTTGCGCCTTGGAGTACGGTAATACTACAATTGTAACCAGTTTTTCTTCCATGATTTCCAGGTTTTAAGTGAACATTGTTTCCGTTAACTTATTCGATGAAGAGCGAAAGAGGTTACAAAAAATGGGGTAAAAATCTATATGGACGGTTCTGTTTACAGGGGAATAAGGTTCAACTAGATAAAAATAAGGTTTTCGAGATAAACTAAATATCAAATTAAGATAAATCCTTATTAACCTTATTCATTCTGAATTTCCTCCGCAACCGTTCCATTACCTTCTCTTTCCGCCTGCGCGAAACCGGGATTTGTTCCCCGTTTTTGAGATTTAACAGGCTGCCGGATTTCAAAAAGGCAACCACGTATTTCAGGTTGACCAGATGGGTTTTGTGAGCGCGAACAAACCCGAATTCCTGCAATAAATCCTCGAACTCCACCAGTGTTTTGGCCACCAGTAAATGTTTTCCGTCGTCAAAATAAATGTGCGTGTAATTTCCTTCGCCCTGGCAGCGGACGATTTTATTCACCTCGGCAAATACGATGCGGTCGCCGGCGGGCAGTCCGATACGCTGATTGCCGGGCTGGCTGAGGTTGTGGTACAGTTGTTTCATCCGGTGGTTTTCCTGTTTTTCGCGGATGCGTTCGGCCACTTTTTGCACGGCAGCTTTCAGGTCGTTGCGGTTGATGGGTTTCAGAATGTAATCGGCGGCGGAGAAACGAATGGCTTTGATGGCGTAGTTGTCGTAGGCGGTAACAAAAATCACTTCGAAGCTGAAATCCTGCAAATGCTCCAGCAGTTGAAACCCGTTGGCGCGGGGCATCTCGATGTCGAGAAAAACCAGGTGGGGCGGCTGTTCATGGATAAGCGACAGCGCAGCCTCCACCGAAGCCGCTTCACCCAGCACCTCCACCTCCGGGCAATACTCCCGAAGGATTCCGGCCAGGTTTTCCCGCCCGTGCTTTTCGTCGTCAACAATGATGGATTTAATCCTCATTATATTTCCTTTTCAAGTTCATTTAGTTGTGATGGACGCTTGGCATTTGAGTTTACAACAGCGCCATTTTCGTCAATTAACAAATAACGCGGGATTCCGAAACTTCCCAATAAAGTATTTAAATCAAACCTTAACGCTGTATTTGCTCTTATATGATAGCCAGTCAATTCGTAAAACTTAATCATATCCTTCCATTGTTTTTCATAATCTTCACTGTCAATGGAAATGTATAAAACCTCGACATCTTTTGATTTCAGAAATTTTTTCAGGTCTGCATTATGCTTAAACTCGTCTTTACATGGCCCGCACCAGGTTGCCCAGATATCGACGTAAACTTTCTTCCCCTTAAAGTTTTCAAGGCACTCATCAAGTGAGTTGATCTTTTCATAATCCGCTAAAAATCTCACCTCATTATCAAATGGTATTTCTGCCCTTTCATGAAACTCAACAATAGGCTCGACCATCGGAACCAAATATGGAATATATTCACTGTCAGGAAAATCTCTTTTGAATTCATCAAATAATGAAACCAGTTCTTTCTCAAATTTTTTTTGCAAACATGCCATATATAAATAAGTTGCATTATGAAATTCAAGCATTTCTCCGTTTAAATATTCTTTGGAAAATCCCATCTTATGGGTATGATATAAATCCTGTTTACGCATTTCCTCTGATTTGTGTCTGTTATAATTTTGATCAGTAAATTCCCTGTAATACAAATAATTATCCAGATAATTCTGGCTCCAGGAAGAGCGTAAAACGTTAACATCAGTAACGGGTATTTTTGAAAAAGCATCCTTCCACAAATCGCTCATTTCGTCTGTAAAAGCACCATTGTTCATTCGCATGTCATCCAACCATTTCCGTTTGGCAACCTCCGTCTGAATTGCGGAGTAATAAACATCTCTGTCAGTTTTCATTAAATCCAGAAATGATTCGGAAATTTCACCCTGCTCAAACAATTCACTAAAATCAGAAATATCCTTTTGTCTGGCTGTTTCTATCTCTTTTTTCATTTCTGTGGCAGAAGGAAGCTCAAGGTATTTATATGATTCAAACTGAACATGTGGCGGATTGGGCAGAGAATGATAAAGTGCCTGACCTTTTTTGCTTTTGCAATTTACCGTAAAATTATTTTCCTCATCATTAAGGTTCAGAATTATTTCATAGGTTTCCCCAGGTTCAATAATGAAATTACCATTAAATACTCCGTAAATCAGTAACCCGGCAAATGCAGGTTGGTCAATAATCGTTTTCACCTTAAAATGGCCGGAAGAATCTAATTTAACTAGTTCTTTAAAACCCAGGTAAAAAACTCCGTTTACAGGAAGAGCCAAAAAAATTTCTTCGGGGATTTCTCCCAGAATTTGTCCCGTTATTAAAACTTCATTTTTTTTGTTTTGACAACCTAAAAGACCAACAATTAAAAATGTGGTAATCAGTTTAAATAGCTTAATGTTTTTTAGTTTTATTTTTGGTTTTTGCCGGAACATAATATTTTTCTTTTAACATTCACTTTTTCTTCGGAACCTGCTGCTCTGGCATGGCCTGTTTGATGTAATAATGCACCGACGAATCGGGAACCAAAACCGGCATATTGGAAGGAAAATCAGGGCGCACAATAACTACAGGCATACGATAAGGGTCGTCAGTTTCTTTTTCGGGTAAAATTTCGGGAGTAAACGAAAACTCAGGAATTCCCGGAAAAGTATCTGAAAGAAACAGGCTGTCGGGTTGCGGTTTAAATTTTGGCGAAATTTCAAACGGATTGTAACGCTCCTGATTCTTTTTGTTTTGATGATTTTCTGTTTGGGCTGAAAGTGAACCCGACAGAATAAGGATTACGGTTATAAAAAGTAAAGTTCTCATTTTAGTTTTATTGAAAAGAAAGTTTTTCAAAGCAAAAATCACGCCAATTATGCTTACAATTCATACATTTTCAGCAGGTTGAAAAAATTGTAATTTTTAAAGT
>CAZXHP010000132.1:0-11098 GCA_964639655.1 uncultured Mariniphaga sp. | reverse complement strand
CAGCCAGCTTCGGGAAATAACGGCATGAGCTTTCAGCAATTCCGGCGAACTGGTGGCGCTCATTTCCGAAGAAATCACACTTTTCAGGTAATCTTCCAGGCCAATTACATTGACGGCGCGCACTTTCCCGTCTTCGGGAATCAGTTTCAACGCCCCCTGAAACCGCTGGTTTTCTTCCTGCTCCCAGTGAAATCCCACGCCAATGACAACATTTTTCAATTCGAAAAAGGAATCCGTTTTTTCAGGCGAAAGTATTACAGATTTTCCTGCAATTTTTTCACCTGAACCTGTTTTAAATGTAATCTGGCGGTTTTTTAAAAACACTTCATAATCGCCCGCCGGAAGTTTTTCTTTTTTTTTGGTAACAAAATCACATTCCAGTTTAAACTCCAGTTTTTCACGGGCAACTATTCCCACTTCAATCTCAGGTTGATTATTCATGGTAATTTATTCAAATTCGACTCTTTTGATATCGGATTTATCGCTGCAGCTTTCGAGCAGCTCCCGGCTTGTTTTTTGGGAAACCGGGTGTCTCAGATCAGGGGCAATTTCGGCAAGCGGTACCAGCACAAAAAGCCGTTCGGGAATGTGTGGATGAGGTATTTTCAACTGTTCATTTTCCAAAATAAAATCATCGAAATATAAAATATCGATGTCCATTTCCCGGCTGGTGTAATTTCCTTTACGTGGTTTTCTGCCAAATTTCTGTTCTGTTTCTTTTATTTTTTGCAGAAGCTCATCAGGTTGTTTTCCGGTTTTAATTTGCACCACCATGTTCCAGAAATTCTCTTCGGCCACAAATCCCCAGGGTGGTGTTTCATAAACCGAAGATTTTTGACGAATTGTACCCAGTTCATTTTCAATAAGAAAAAGAGCTTTTGTCAAATTATCGTCTCTGTTTCCAAGATTTCCGCCAATTCCTAAAAAAACCTGGTGCATTGAATGGTATATTTGTAATTATTTTAACGATAAATTTACCCATCATTTACCAAATAACGGTAATGAAAATATAAATTCAAAAGGTATGAAAGAATTTTTTAAGTATGTTCTGGCGACAGTGGTTGGCGTAATTGCGGTTTCAGTCATCGGTATTTTCCTGTTTTTTATGGCGATAGGAATATTAATTTCCTCAACAGAAAAGCAGGTTTCTGTTCAGAATAATTCCATGCTGGTGCTCGATTTGGAACGCCAGATTGTTGACCGCGCGCCGAACGATCCCTTTCAGGATTTGGATATACCGGGTTTTCCGCAACTAAAAACCATTGGTCTCGACGATATTCAAACATCGCTGCAAAAGGCCGTACACGACGATCGGATTAAAGGAGTTTACCTGAAACTTTCGATGGTAAACGGAGGAATAGCTTCGGTGGAAGAAATCAGGAATATGCTGATTGCATTTAAGGACAGTTGCGATAAACCGGTTTATGCTTACGGTGACATGTACGATCAAAAATCGTATTACCTGGCCTCGGTTGCTGATGAAATTGTGGTTCATCCGCTGGGTTCTGTCGATTTCAGAGGGCTGGGAGGCGAAATGATGTTTTATACCAAAGCCCTTGAAAAGCTGGGGATTGAAATGCAGATTGTACGGCATGGAAAATTTAAAGCGGCAGTTGAGCCGTTTATGCTCGAAAAAATGAGCGAGGAAAACCGCGAACAGCGATTGACTTATCTGGGCAGTCTCTGGAACCACATGCTGAATGGGATTTCGGAAACCAGGACAATTTCGGTTGAACAACTTAACGTTTTAGCCGATGAAGTTCAGACTTTCCAACAGGGGCAAAAGGCTGTTGAATCGGGCCTTGTGGATGCGGCCAAATACAAAGATGAAGTGCTGGACGATTTGCGGAAAATTACCGGAATCGAAGAAAAAAAAGGCATTCCGATTATCGGTGTTACCAACTATGCTAAAGCTCAGGTAAAAGGCGCCGAAAAACGGTTCAGCCGAAACAAAATTGCAGTGGTTTATGCCAGTGGCGATATTGGGATGTCTATGGGCGGCGAAGCTATAATCGGAGACGAAATAGGAAGAGAAATCCGGAAAGTAAGGCAGGACAGTTCCTACAAAGCCATTGTTCTGCGGGTAAATTCACCAGGCGGGGCCGTTTTCGATTCGGAAGTGATTTGGCGCGAAGTGAAACTGGCGGCCGAAGAAAAAACCATGGTGGTTTCCTTTGGCGATGTGGCAGCATCCGGCGGATATTACATTGCCTGTGCAGCCGACCGGATTGTAGCGCATCCGAACACCATCACCGGTTCAATCGGTATTTTTGGAATGATTCCCAACATGGGTGAACTTTTTAACGACAAGTTGGGCATTACTACCGATGTAGTGAAAACCAACAAAAACTCAGACCTGTTCTCGGTTACACGCCCAATGACCGAATACGAGCGGCAACTTTTACAACAAAGTATCGAGGAGGGCTACGATTTGTTTATTTCGCATGTGGCTGAAGGGCGAAAAATGACCAAGGAACAAGTGGATGAAATTGGCGAAGGTCGTGTATGGAGTGGCGAAAATGCGAAAGAACTTGGACTTGTTGACGAGTTTGGCGGGTTACAACACGCCATTGATTTGGCAGCTGAAATTGAAGGACTGGAAAATTACCGCACCGTGCCGTTGCCTGCTTTGCCCGACCCGTTTCAACAATTGTTTAAAAAGGGTACCGACAATGTGCGTACCTGGTTTCTGAAAAATCAACTGGGTGAACATTACCGGTATTATCAATTCCTGAAAAAATCGTCGGAAATGAACGGCATTTTTGCCCGGTTACCTTACGATTTGACCATAAACTGAATTAGCAAAATTTAATCCGTACACCTCCCCGAACTATAATTATCCCTCGTTCAACCAGCCGTTGACGAGGGATAATTTATTGATATTTTGTTTAGCACACCCTAAATAGCTGCAACCCAATACATAAAGTCTTGTTTTTTATTGTTCACTGAAATTTTTTTGAACAATCTAAAATCCTTCACGTTGGATTTATTATCTATTTGCAAAGTTGTTGACATCCTGCAGATGAAGTAGAATGGTTAACCAGTGAATGAAAAAACAGGATAATTTATGTTGCAAAAAGAAACGTATTTTAAGTTTTCAAGTCCTACATCCACAGACGGATACGCTGTCAACCAACTCGTGGCGAAAAGTCCCCCGTTGGACCCAAATTCGGTTTACTGCAATATTTTACAATGCAGTCATTTCTCGGAAACATCTGTTTGCGCCAAATCAAACGGAAATTTGTCGGGGTTTGTTTCCGGCTACATTATTCCTTCAAAATCGGATACGCTTTTTATCTGGCAAGTAGCAGTGGCAGAGTCAGCAAGAGGAAAGGGACTCGCCATCGGCATGTTGACTGAATTACTTACCCGGCCTGCATGTAAAAACGTACAGTACATCGAAACTACCGTTACGCCTTCGAACAAGGCTTCCCAAAAATTATTTCAAAAGCTGGCGGATAAACTGGAGACTAAAATCAGGATATCGGATATTTTTATAAAAGAGAAACATTTTGGAGGGTTGCATGAAACAGAGCAACTCTACCGTATCGGCCCCATTTTTTAAATTTTAATTCAAATCAATTGTTAAACTCAGAATGTTATGAAAGTTTTTAATGAAATAGAATCAGAAGTTCAAAGTTATGCCCGTTCGTTCCCTCGGGTATTTACCAAAGCCCGGGGAGAGTTCCTGTATGACCAGGACGGGAATGAGTACCTCGATTTTCTTGCGGGAGCTGGCTCGATGAATTATGGCCACAATAATCCCGCATTAAAAGAAAAACTCTTGAAGTACATTGAAACTGACGGCATTGCCAACAGTCTGGATCTGCACACAGAAGCCAAAGGCGATTTTATGACAACTTTTAAAGAGAAAATTCTTAACCCCAGAGGTTATGATTATGTGCTCCAGTTTACCGGACCTACGGGCACAAATGCAGTAGAAGCAGCGTTAAAAATAGCCAGAAAATACACAGGCCGGGATACAATTATTTCGTTTACAAATGGTTTTCACGGCGTCACTCTGGGATCGCTGGCAACCACCGGTAACTCTACTCACAGGAGTGCATCGGGTATCACTTTGCCGGGTGTGCACAGAATGCCTTATTACGGCTACCTCGGTGCTGATGTCAATACCACTGCGTACCTCGACAAGGTGCTTTCAGATTCAAGCAGCGGAATCGATAAACCTGCGGCGGTGATAGTAGAAACCGTTCAGGGCGAAGGCGGAGTGACAGCCTGCGAAACAGAATGGCTAAATGACCTGAATGCTGTGTGTAAAAAACACCGCGTTTTGCTTATCGTGGACGATATTCAGGCAGGATGCGGCCGCACCGGCTCCTTCTTCAGTTTCGAGGAAGCAAATTTTCAACCCGATATTGTAACCCTCTCGAAGTCGCTTAGCGGTTACGGCCTTCCATTTTCTCTGGTTTTAATAAAACCCGAATACGATTTGTGGAAACCGGGTGAACACAATGGTACTTTCAGAGGGAATAACCTGGCTTTTGTAACGGCAAAAGCAACAATAGACAACTATTGGTCTGACGACAAATTTGCCCGGGAAATAAAAACAAAAGGAGATTACATTCAAAAAAGACTGGAAAACATCACTACCAAATACGGTAGCGGAAATCTTCATGCCCGGGGCCGCGGAATGTTTCAGGGAATTAACTGTGTAAACGGCAAAATAGCCCACGACATAACACGTAAGGCATTCAAACGCGGGTTAATTATCGAAACCAGCGGAGCCGACGACCATGTTATCAAATTGCTCTGCCCCCTGACCATCGAAATGAAAAACCTCGAAAAGGGTATCGACATTATCGAACAATCGGTAAAGGAAACCTGCAGGAGTTCGGACGTTCCAATTGAATCGGATTATTTCAACGATGTAACTATAAAAAAAATAAATCATGATAGTAAGAAACTTGAGCGAAGCAGAGCAGTCTGAAAGGAGGGTTATTTCTCCCGACGGAAACTGGGAAAGCACACGACTTTTACTAAAAACCGACAATATGGGATTTTCATTTCATATTACAACAATTTATGAGGGTGCCAATTTTCAAATGCACTACAAGAACCATCTCGAATCGGTTTATTGTATCTCAGGAGAAGGAGAAGTTGAGACGGTGGCCGACGGTAGAACATATCCGATTTCCCCGGGTACAATTTATATACTAAATAACAACGACAAGCATATTTTACGGGCATTCTCAGAGATGAAAATGGCCTGTGTTTTTAATCCCCCTTTAACCGGCAAAGAGGTGCACAACAACGAAGGCGCCTACGATTTAGTGACAGATTCTGTATAAAATTACACATTTTAAAATTTAGAAAAATGAATAAAGATATTTATCCTTCCCGCGGAAGGGAAAAAGCAAAGTTAATACCACGGCAAGATCCGGTAGTCTATCAGGATAATTACGAAAATGCCCCGATCGATGAAAAATTAGTTCGTAAATACCGCGAACAAGGTTTTATAATTCTGGAGAACCTTTTTTCCGAAACTGAAATCCGAATTTTTCAGGAAGAGCTGGAATTGTTAAAAAATGATGAAAATCTGCGGCAAAAGGATTATACCATTACCGAACCTTCCAGCGGCAATATTCGGTCGGTATTCAAAGTACACGAAGCGAGCCCGGTTTTCAAAGAACTGGTAACCGACAAACGACTGGCCGGGTTAGCCAGGTTTTTGCTGAACGATGAGGTATATATTCATCAGTCGCGCCTGAATTACAAGCCCGGTTTTAAAGGGAAAGAATTTTACTGGCATTCCGATTTTGAAACCTGGCATGTGGAAGACGGCATGCCGCGTATGCGCGCCCTGAGTATGTCTGTCACACTGACGGAAAATTATTCTTTTAATGGTCCGCTAATGCTAATTCCGGGTTCTCACAAAAATTTCGCCGTGTGCGAAGGAAACACTCCCGATAACCACTATAAAGCTTCATTAAAAAAACAGGAATACGGTGTGCCCTCTCAAAAAATCCTGACTGACATGGTAAACGAAGGTGGGATTGTAACGGCAACGGGAAAACCCGGGAACGTTATTATTTTCGATTGCAATACCATGCACGGCTCCAACGGAAATATAACACCATTTCCCCGGTCGAATGTATTTTTTGTTTTTAACGCCGTTTCCAACAGGGTTGTATCACCGTTTTGCAATCAACCTCCCCGTCCGGAGTACATTTGCAGCAGGGAAGAAACAGAACCTGTCGAAGTCTTTTAAATCAGGCGAAGCACATTCAGTAATCCTTTGAGATTATGATTATCAGCTTCATGGTTTTTCTCGGACTGTTTGTTCTGGTTGGTGTAAGTTCGGTTTTCCGGAGCAGAGGCACCAAAAAAGACTATTACCTTGCAAGCAGTTCCATTTCTCCTTCACTGGTCGGGTTGTCGGCTGTGGCTACCAACAACAGCGGGTACATGTTCATAGGGGTTATCGGATACACCTATGCTACAGGTCTTGCTTCCGTTTGGCTGATGGCAGGATGGATTCTCGGCGATTACATTGGTTCAGTATTCATTCACCGTAAACTCCGGGAGGCAACACAAAGAACAGGAGAAGTTAGTTTTGCAGGAGTGCTGAGTAACTGGAACGGGAAACAGAATATTATGCTGCAACGCATTTTTGCCGTTATTTCCCTTGTATTTTTGTTGTCGTATGCCAGTGCACAGCTTGTTGCAGGCAGCAAGGCGCTTCATGTACTGTTTGGCTGGCCTGAATGGGCCGGTGCAATTCTTGGCGCCGTACTGGTAATACTCTATTGTTTTTCAGGAGGAATACGCGCATCGATTTGGACCGACGCCGCACAGTCGGTTGTAATGATGTTATCCATGGGAATGTTGCTGTTTATGGGTATCTACTCTTTTGGGGGAATGGGGGGAACCATCCGGGAAATGGAGCTGGTAAACGGGTTTTTGGATTTATTCCCTAAAGATTTGCTTCTCCCGGGATTTTCCGGCAGTGCCCTTTTTGTTTTGGGGTGGGCTTTTGCCGGTATCTCCGTTATAGGGCAACCCCACGTGATGGTTCGGTTTATGGCCCTGAACGACACCGGAAAAATGCGAAAAGCCAGAGCATGGTACTATTCATGGTTCACAATGTTCTATGCCATGGCAACCGGAGTAGGCATGCTGTCGCGTATTTTCCTGAAAAATCCGGATGGTTTTGATCCGGAACTGGCACTACCGACAATGGCGGTTGAATTGTTCCCGCCCTATCTTGTCGGACTGGTACTTGCAGGTATATTCGCCGCAACGATGTCCACGGCTGATTCATTGATTTTAAGTTGTTCTTCTGCGCTCACACATGACCTAATTCCGCATAAAATTGAAAAACCCTATTTGTTAAAAACGGGAACTGTACTGATTACTGTTGCCGCGTTAGCCTGGGCATTGTTGAACAGGCAAAGCGTTTTCAGCCTGGTAATCATGTCATGGTCAGGCCTGGCCAGTGCATTCGCCCCTCTGCTCATTTTTTTAAGTTTTGGAGGACGTCCGGGTCGGAGCCGTATATTAACGGCGGTTTTTTCAGGATTGTTTGTAGCAATTGCATGGAGAATAATGGGATGGGATACAATGATTTACGAAGGAATGCCCGGAATACTTACCGGTTTGGCTATTTTTATTTTTCCACGAATTTATAAGGCAGGGAAAAGTTTTTCCGGAAATAAAAAACAGTAAATCCTATTCTGTACCAAACAAAAATGACAAGAGGCTGTCCGAATTTCGAACAGCCTCTTATACGGCTATAAAATATTAGTTTGAATTATTAACTAGCTTTTAATCTTCTGATGCTCGAGCGGTTCATTTTTGCTGCGGCATAATCCTGCGTAATCACAAGGTGTTCCAGTTTTTCCGACGGCATTTCGTACATGGCGTCGTTCATAATACTTTCGCAGATGGAACGCAAGCCGCGGGCACCCAGTTTAAATTCAATGGCTTTGTCCACAATATACTGCAACGCTTCCTCTTCAAACTCCAGTTCGATCTTATCAATTTTAAAAAGCTTTTTGTATTGTTTGATTACTGAATTTTTGGGCTCGGTAAGAATTCTGCGTAATGCGTTTTTATCCAGCGGATCGAGGTGAACCAGCACGGGTAAACGGCCGATAATTTCAGGAATCAATCCGTACGATTTTAAATCCTGCGGAGCAATGTACTGTAGCAGGTTTTCACGTTCGATACGGTCCACTTCTTTGGCAGCGCTGTACCCAATAACTTTGGTATTGAGGCGGTTGGCTATTTTCCGTTCTATTCCGTCGAAAGCGCCGCCGCAAATAAACAGGATGTTTTTGGTGTCCACCGGAATCAGTTTCTGCTCCGGATGTTTGCGGCCTCCCTGCGGCGGAACATTGACTACAGCGCCTTCCAGCAATTTGAGCAAACCCTGCTGAACACCTTCGCCCGACACATCGCGGGTAATGGACGGATTGTCGCTTTTACGTGCAATCTTGTCAATTTCGTCGATAAAAACGATGCCGCGCTCTGCAGCCTCCGTGTTGTAGTCGGCAGCCTGGAGCAGGCGTGTAAGAATACTTTCAATATCTTCGCCCACATAGCCCGCTTCGGTAAGTACGGTGGCATCCACTATGGTAAACGGCACATGCAGCATTTTGGCAATGGTGCGTGCCAGCAAAGTTTTGCCTGTGCCGGTTTCGCCTACCAAAATAATATTGGATTTTTCAATTTCAGTCTCGTCTTTGTCCATGGGCTGTGTGAGCCGTTTGTAGTGGTTGTAAACCGCTACCGAAATAATTTTTTTGGCTTCATCCTGACCAATCACATACTGGTCAACAAATTCCTTGATTTGTTTTGGCTTCAGGAGTTGAATCCCGGCCAAATCGAAAGCACTGTCTTTTTTAATTTCTTCCTGGATAATAGAGTAAGCCTGTTCGGCACAGCGATCGCAGATATGACCTTCGATGCCGGCAATGAGGAGGTTTACTTCCTTTTTTTCACGTCCGCAAAAAGAGCATTTATCCATTCTGATTTTATTTGTCATTGATTATTTTTTTGCTTTATCCCTCACTAAAATTTCGTCGATCATTCCGTACTTCACTGCTTCTTCCGAAGTCATCCAGTAGTCGCGATCGGCATCTTTTTCCACCTGTTTTACCGGTTTTCCGGTGTGCTGCGAAATGATGTTGTACAATTCAGCTTTAATTTTGATGATTTCGCGTGCGGTAATTTCAATGTCGGAAGCCTGTCCCTGTGCGCCTCCCATAGGCTGGTGAATCATCACCCGCGAGTGTTTCAGCGCAGAGCGTTTTCCTTTGGCTCCGGCAGTAAGCAGCACAGCTCCCATAGAAGCAGCCATTCCGGTGCAAATGGTGGCTACGTTGGCCGAAATGTATTGCATGGTATCGTAAATACCCAAACCGGCGTGCACATGTCCTCCCGGTGAATTCAGGTAAATCTGAATGTCTTTACTCGGGTCAGTGGATTCGAGGAACAGCAACTGCGCCTGAATAATGTTGGCTACCGTATCGTCGATGGGTACGCCCAAAAAGATAATCCGGTCCATCATCAGACGCGAAAACACGTCCATCGAAGCGACATTTAACTGGCGTTCTTCGATAATAGTGGGCGAAATATAGCTTCCGTAGGCTGAATTATAGCGTTGCAAAGTTAAACTGCTGATTCCTTCATGTTTAACCGCATACTTTCTGAATTCGTCGTTTCTATCCATTTTATTTCCTTTTATAAAAAAATAACCTTGTAATTCTGCTTCAAGTTGAAAACGAACTACAAAGTTATAAAAAAGTTGTTTGTTATTGCTTTAAGCAAATGTTATTTAGCCATTTCCTCGAACTCCTCGCGGGTAACTTCTTTGTTTTCAAGGGTAACTTTTCCTTTCACCACGTCGATGACTTTGTCTTCCAGTATTTTATTGTACAACTTCTCCTTTTCTTCCGGTTTTTCCAGAATCATTTTGGCAAAGGATTCCAACTGGTCTTCGGGCGCATTATATATGCCGTACTGACTGTACTGAGCGTGCGCAAACTGTTTGGCCAAACCTAACATTTCCTCTTCCCCCGCCTTTAGTTCATTCTCTTTAATGATTACATTTTTAATCAGTTGCCAGCGCAGGTCTTTCATAAAACCGTCGAAATCGTTATCAATCTGTTCTTCGGTTACATCCTGGTTGGCTTCTCTGAGCCAGCGTTTCAGGAAAGTCTCAGGCAGTTCGGGTTTTACCTTTTCCACCAGTGCGTCGCGTGTGTCGTAGGCAAATCTTCTGTCAGACGACTGTAGCAAACTGTTGGCAATTTCTTCTTTCAACCTGTTTCTCAGCTCTTCCTCTGTCTTTACGTCAGTGTCTTCCCCGTATATTTTTTTGTACAGTTCCTCGTTCAGTTCAGGTTTCTTGTAATCTAGAATTTCAGTAATGGTGAAATTAAAACTGCTGTTCAAATCGTGTGCCTGTTCGTGGCTGATTTTCAACAGGTGGCCCACTTCGTGCCTGTCGCCGTATGCAACAACAGGGTCGAAGGTCAGCACTTCGCCTTTCTGTTTTCCGGGGAATTGTTTTTTAATTTCTTCGTCTTTAATCAAATCGACGGAAAGCAGAACACCATCGGCTTTAATGCCTTCTTCTTTTGGATTTCCTTCTTCACCGAGCTCCACAAAATCGCCTCGAACCAGGCTCTTTTCAGCGACTTCATCGGCATCGACATTTTCGCCCATTTGTGACTGAATCATCTCCACCTGTTCGTTCACCATATCGTCGGTTACTTTTATAGTGAAGTAGTTGAGTTTGTCCTCTTCGCTTAACGAAACCTCAATTTCGGGCGACAAAGCCACATCGAATGCAAATTCAAAATCCACATCGTTATCCCAGTCGATGGGTTTCTGGTGTTCGGTGCTGGCAAGCGGTTCACCCAAAATCTGCAGCTTTTCATCCATCATATACCGGGTGAGGTTTTGCGACAACATATTGTTGATTTCCTCTACCATCACCGATTTTTCGAAACGCCTTTTTATGAGGCCCATGGGCGCCTTTCCCGGTCTGAACCCGGGAATGGAAGCCTGCTGCCGGTATTCTTTCAGTTTTTCTTCAACCGTTTTTTCGTAATCTGCTTTTTCAATTAAA
>CAZXHP010000131.1:0-11229 GCA_964639655.1 uncultured Mariniphaga sp. | reverse complement strand
TAAACGAACTCCTGCCATTCTGGACTTCGCGGATGATTGACGAAAAAAATGGCGGATATCTCACACATTTCGACGAGAAAGGGAACGATACCGGCGAAGACGAAAAGTCGCTGATTGCACAAACCCGCTGTCTTTACACGCTTTCGTCGGCTCACCGGGCGGGTTACGGAAACGGAAAACTGGCTGAAATGGCCCGGCATGGCGTAGATTTTCTGCTCGAAAAAATGTGGGACAATGAATATGGTGGTTTTTTCTGGATGCTCGACCGGAAAGGAAATGTAAAAATCGACCAAAAAATCATTTACGGACACAGTTTTGCCGTTTATTCGCTGAGTGAATACACGCTGGCCACAGGCGATAAACGAGGAGTTGAATACGCTGAAAAGGTTTTCGACCTTATTCAGAAATATTGCGTCGATTCCATGTATGGCGGGTATTGGGAGATGTTTTTTCGCAACTGGACACTTTGCGGGCCCGGAAGCCAGGGCGGTGACCGCAAAACCCTGGATGTGCACATGCACCTCATGGAGGCATTTACAACATTGTTTGAATGTACCGGGCAGGATGTGCACCGAAGGAAATTGCTGGAAGTGATCGACCTGTTACTGAACCGCATCATTCACCCCCAATATAAAACCGGCATTCCGCAGTTTTATAAAGACTGGTCGGTGGCGCCGCAAATCAAGTTCGACATTATTTGGGGCTGGGACCGGTTTTCGGAAGAAGGACAAAAAGGAAATGCCACCGACAACACTTGTTACGGGCACAATGCTGAATTTGCCTGGCTGCTGAACCACGCGCTGGAAATTCTGAAAGACAACCCAAAAAACTATTCGGATTTGTTTCGCACCATTTACGACCATACCATCGACAACGGAATCGACTATGAGTTTGGCGGCGTTTTCGTGGAAGGCCCACACTCGGGCGGCGTTTATGACCGCGAAAAAGAGTTCTGGCAACAGGCCGAGGTGTTAATAGGTTTGCTCGATGCCGTAGTTTTACTGGACGACGAAAAATATTGGGAAGCATACAAAAACGTGCACCGGTTTGTGTTCGACAAGGTAATTAACAAAGGCGTTGGCGAATGGTACCCGCTGCTCACCCGCCGCGGTGATCCTATCTGGACGCACATGAGCCATTCATGGAAAATCAATTACCACACCGTCAGGGCGATGGTGCAGAGCATTAAACGAATGGAATTGCTGGAAAAATAAAACTGAATCCATGCGCATATCGCTAAGCTTACTGGACTGGTCAATCGGACTTTTTGTGCTGCTGGGAAGTCTGGCAGTGGGGTTGTTTATGGCCTACCGCAGAAGTGCAGGGAAAAACAGCTCCAACTTTTTCCTGGGTGGAAGAAAAATCAAATGGCCGGTAATCGGTGCTTCTTTGTTTGCCACAAACATTGGCGCAGAGCATCTGGTGGGGCTTTCAGGCGATTCGTACCGGTATGGACTTTCAGCCGGATCGGTGGAGCTAACCACGGCTATTACGCTGGGGTTTGCCTGTGCCATCTTATTTCCCTACTATATCAAAAACAAAATTTATACGATTCCTGAGTTTCTGGAAATCAGGTACAACCGAAACGCCCGCCTCTTTTTTTTCGGTTTGATGCTGGTAATTAGCATCATGACCAAGCTGGCATTTACGCTGTTTGCCGGCGCGCTGGTAATGAACAGTTTGCTGGGCTGGAGCGTAATGACTACCGTTTTTTATACCGGAATGATTGTAGCCGTTTTTACCATTATTGGCGGGTTTACTGCAGTGGCCTACACCGACACCATTCAAACCGTGATTATGATTGCGGGATGTTCCATTATGCTGATCATTGGCCTCGATAAAGTGGGTGGCTGGAGTGGCCTGATGGAAAAAGTGCCCGATGCGATGGTGATTGCTGCTCCGGTGGAAGACCCGGTTTATCCGTTTTGGGGAATTATTGCCACTGCTTTTTATGCCGGAATTTTTTACTGGGGAATCGACCAGGTGAACGTGCAGCGCGTTTTGGCAGCGCCCAACCTGAAGCAGGCGCGGTGGGGCGCCATGTTTGCCGTTCTCCTGAAAATTTTTCCGGTGTTCATTTTTGCATTGCCGGGTGTAATTGCTTTTGCACTTTTCCCTGGTTTAGACGGAGATGAATCGCAGCAAACGTTTATTGTGCTGCTCAACCAGTTGCTGCCTTCGGGAGTGCGCGGGCTGGTGCTGGCGTCGCTTGTGGCGGCGTTAATTACGTCGCTCATTGCCGTTCTGAATTCGGTTTCTACACTGGTAGTGCGCGATTTTGTGGTGGAGTTCCGGCCAAAAACATCTGAAAAAAAGCAGGTACTGATTGGACGAATCGTGATATTCATTGTGGTGCTTTTTGGTATCGGCGCTGCATACCTTGTGTATAAAAACGAAGAAGGACTTTACAAGTACCTGCAAACCATATCGGCTTACCTGGTCATTCCGGTGTTTCCAGCTATTTTTTTCGGAATTGTCAGCAAAAAAGTGACGCTGAAAGGAGCTACTGTTTCGGTAATTGCGGGTGTCATTTTGGCTACTGTTTTTGTAATTGACCAGTTTCTGGGCCCCGAAACCGGAAAAACAGTATTTCCGTTTCTGCATTACAAATACACGCTCAATTTTGGTTTCCGCGGGTTGTGGGCCGAAATTCTGATTACCGGAATTTTGTTCCTCGTTTCTGCATTCACCGAAAAAACCGCTCCTGAGAAACTGAAAAAAACTACACTCAATTTTTCAGGAAAAGTGGCGCAGTTTTCCGGCATAACCGACTGGCGACTGCATTTGGGATTACTTTCGGTAATAACCATTTTCCTGTATATCTGGCTGAGCTGAAAAATTCATCTCCACTGAATCAGTGCACTGTTCAGCGCTTCCTCTACCCGCCACTGCGGTTTGTGAAAGTAAATCATTCCGTGGCCCGGCAGCATAATATCCGGGTCGGGTTTGGCAAACCGGCGTAACGATTCGGTGTAAATTTTTTTGTCGAAATCGAAAGAGCCATCCCAGCCAAAATCGCCGGCCAGCAAAGTGCCGATAATGTCGCCGCTTACCACGATATTTTTATTTTCGTGGGAAAATGAATAGGCTGTGCAGCCCATGGAATGACCGGGGTAGTGGCCAACTTCAATTTTTTTGCCATGGAGGTTTAAAATTTCTCCATGGGCAACAACCTGGTCCACTTCTACCGGCCGGAACCTTTTGTGGTATAAATAACCTGCACAGCGTTCATCTCCGGCAGCAACAGATTCTGCCGTTTCTTTAATGGCAATAATTTTAACTCCTCTTTTTTTTAAAAGGTGGGCGCCTCCGGCATGATCGATATGGGGATGGGTAAGCAAACAATAGCTGATATTATCCGGATTCAAATTCCAGTATTTCATGTTGGTGAAAATCTGATCCATTGTGTCGCCACAACCGCAATCGAACATGATTAAACCTTCTCCCGTTTTCAGGATGTATGAATTGGCGTCGTTCCATAATGCTCCCTGTAAATCAAATGTTATTCCGTTTAAATCACCTCCGGTTTGATAAAGATTTTTGAGTATTTGCATTGCCAAATTTTTTGTTTTGAAATGTAAACATACAAAAATTGAAACAGGAAAATTACTGTTCAACCCAATTTTGGTAATTTGATCAGTTGCTTTTTTACTTGAATCTTTATAGGTTAATTTTCTTGAACTTCAGAACTATTGTCGTTAATAAGAGCTTTTTATATGAATTTAAGGGTCTTTAATTATGAACATTTGTTGTATATAATATAAAAAGTTCAAAATACTATTGTACTGTCACATGCACAGTATTAGTAATTTTTTTGGAATGAAATTGTAAAAATATTGTTTTCAGTTTTCTGAATTCTTTTACGCTGTGTACTTTTTATATTTTGATTAAGGTTGATTAAATATTAACTCAGCTTTAATAAGATTTTAACATTTTATGATAAAGATATTGGTGATCTTAATACTGAGGGTTAAAATTCTATGTAAATTGAATAAAATTATAGTGGTTTATCGATTTAGCATTTCGGTTATTTGTAAAATTAACTTAGGAGAGAATTGTAAATGTTGTTAATTTAATATCTAATCCTTATGGAAAACAAGTTCAAAGTGCTTTTATTGGGAATGTTTGTTCTTTTTTCAGCGTATGCTCATGCGCAGCTGCAGGTGAGCGGAACTGTAAAGGACGACACAGGCGAATTTTTGCCTGGAGTTTCTATTTTGGTGAAAGGAACAACACAGGGGGTGGTTACCGACATGGATGGCCGGTACAGCCTTCGCGTTCCCGACAGCCAGTCTGTTCTGGTATTTTCGTTTGTTGGAATGGAAACCCGGGAAGTTACCGTGAATGGCAGATCGGTAATCGACGTCACCATGATTCCTGCCTCTATTGGAATGGATGAGGTCGTTGTTACTGCTTTGGGTATTTCGCGCGAAAAGAAATCGCTGGGCTATTCGGTGGGCGAAGTCAGTGGTGAAGAACTCCAGCGCGTTGCCCAGGATAATGTTTTAAACTCACTTTCGGGGAAAGTGCCGGGGATGACCATCAATCAAACCGGTATTGCGGGCTCAACGGTAAGCGTTGTAATCCGTGGAGCCAATTCTCTGACAACCGACAATCAGCCATTGTTTGTTATCGATGGTGTTCCGGTGGCGAATAAATTAAATAATGTGAGCCAAATGGGAGCAGATAACCAGATTGACTATGGAAACACGATTTCAGACCTCAACCCCGACGATATTGCCGATATTACAGTGCTGAAAGGTCCCAGCGCCGCAGCGTTATACGGTACACGAGCCGGAAACGGGGTTATTTTGGTTACTACCAAATCGGGAAAAGGAGCAAAAGAACTTGGCGTTACGGTAAGTTCCAACACCCGTTTTGAAGTTGCTACCGAATTGCTGAAATTTCATTACAAATATGCCAATGGCGAAAGAAACCACGTATTAACTGAAGGTTCTGCATACTGGGGTGGTCCGCAGCTCGATGCAGGGATTATTTCTCAGCAGTGGGGACTGGATGAACCAGCCGAGTTAAAAGCGTATCCGAACAATATGCGGGAGTTTTTAAATACCGGCGTTACTACCAATAATAATATTGCGGTATATAACGGTAATGAAAAAGGAAACTTCAGAATTGCATACAATAACATGTCGATGAAAGGAATGATTCCCGGACACGACAGGTATAACCACAGCTTAAAGACGAATTTGAGCTATAGTCTTTTGGATAATCTTACTTTTACTTCGAATGTTACTTATGCCAATACTTTTTCCAACGACATTCCAAGTACCGGCGACCGGAGGAACAACCCGCTGGAAGCCATTTACACCGTTCCCCACATTCCCGTCGAGCGTATGAAAGATTACTGGGTACCGGGGCAGGAAGGCATTCAGCAAAATGGTTTGCCCGACTATGATAATCCTTATTTTATTGCGCACGAGATGAAAAACGGATTTTCAAGAGACCGGCTTTTCGGGAACATGGCCCTGACTTACGACTTAACCAGTGATTTGGCGGTTACCGCCCGTTATTCGCTCGACCGGTACAGCGAAAAGCGTGAAACCAAAATTCCGTTTAGTGCATACCGCATGGAAAAAGGGAACTATTCCCTTCAGAATATTTTTTTCCAGGAGTACAATGCCGATGTTTTGGCGACATATGAAAAGGCGGTTGATAACTGGGATTTCAGCGTATCAGCCGGAGGAAATGTTATGAAAAGGAGGGGAGCTGATTCTTTTGTCGGTTCCGGTGGCGACAGGAACAACGGACTGGTGATTCCCGGAATTTTTACAGTAAACAACATTCCGCTGTCCAACATTTCAGTAAGCAGCAGCCAAAGTGAAAAAGCTATCTACAGCTTGTATGCACTGGCTTCAATCGGATTTAAAAATCAACTGTACATCGATGTAACCGGAAGGAATGACTGGTCGAGTACCCTGCCTGAATCGAACCGATCTTATTTTTATCCTTCTGCTTCGGTAAGCTGGCTGGTAAACAATACATTTAATTTGCCCCGGACAATCAGCCTGCTGAAACTGCGCGGTGGCTGGGCAAAAGTAGGTAACGACACCGATCCTTACCGGCTTCAGCCTTCATTAAATACCGGAACATGGAACTCGTTAATTACAGAATCGGTTTCCGGTGTGTTGCTGAATCCCGATTTGAAACCGGAAGAGTCAACCTCGATTGAGGGAGGTATCGATTTCAATATGTATAATAATAAGCTGAGACTAAGCGCAACTTATTACACCGGAGACAATGTAAACCAGATTTTTTCGGTTCCGTTGCCACGCTCTTCGGGTTACAGCAGTAAACTGATTAATGCCGGGTTAATCCGCAGCGAAGGCTGGGAGCTTGTCGTGGGAGGTACTCCAATCGACAATGCGGCCGGATTGCGCTGGGATATAGATTTCAATTTGTCGCAAAACTTTACAACAGTGGAAGAGCTAACCGATGATTTGACGTTCATTCAGATATGGAGCGATAACGCCGGAGCCTGGTCTTTTGTGGGTGACCGGATAGGCGATATATACACTTATGGGATTGCGCAGGTAAAAGATCCGAATTCACCATATTACCAATGGCCCGTTCTTGGAAACGACGGGCAGTGGATTCGGTTGAACCAGCAGGAAGACTGGGAAAAAGTGGGTAACTTTAATCCGGATATGCTGGTGGGTATGCAAACATCGCTGAGGTACAAAAGGTGGTCGATGAGCGCAAGTATCGACTGGCGCGTTGGTGGTGAATTTGTTTCCTACACATACAGGTACGGTGAATCTGACTGGAAATCGCAACGGCAGTTGGATAACCTGATTCCCGGTGGACTGATGTCGGCGGCGGAACTCGCGGAGTATTTAAAATCAAACCCTGACAAATACATCATTCCGCGCAACGGCAATTACCCGAGGGTAGGCGGTCATACACAGGAAACAGGAGGTATGCAGTTGCCCGACGGGTATTACGACGGCGCGTTTATTCCCGGTGTAATTCAGGTTGAAGGTGCAGATACACCTGACGATTTTAGCGACGATGTGTATGTGGAACACCTGGGAGGCGAAGGAACAATTATGGCCCCAATAACAGATACCTACCCGTGGAGTTACAACAGAAACATTACATTCGACGCTTCTTTTATTAAATTGCGTGAATTATCGATAGCTTACAACCTGCCCAATTTTGGCAGAATTAAAAATGCTTCGGTGGCACTTTACACGGGTAACCTGATGATTTGGACCAAAGCTAAAATAGGCATTGATCCCGAACGTGCTTTCCAGGCCAATGCCGGAAATCAGGGAAATACGGTCAGCCAGTTTAAGCAGGGATACGAAAGGCAGAATGTGATGCCATGGAGCGCATCGGGAGGTATCAGGCTGAACTTCAGTTTTTAATAACCATCTTAACTCGATTTAAAATGAATACCATGAAATATTTGAAAGTATTATTTATCACGATGCTGACATTTGGAATCCTGTCGTCGTGTGAGGATTTGAGTGAGCTCAACGAAAATCCGAATGCCATTGAGGCAAAAGACGGAAATGTCAACCTGCTGATGCCATCGGTTTTAGGACCGGCTGCAAGAAACTACCTGTCGCTCGGAATCGAAAACATGGCAGGTGCAGTACAATTTATCCACCAATCCGGCTGGGGTGGCGGAACCAATTATTTCGACTGGGATAACCGCGGCTGGGAGGGGTACTACGACATCCTTCGCACCAATGAACTGCTGATCGAAAATGCCTCGGAACAGGGCTTCCCGTTTCACGAAGCAGTGGGATTAACCATGCGCGCGTTTTTGTTTGGGCAAATTGCCGATTACTGGGGCGATGCGCCCTACAGCAATGCGCTGAAAGCATATACCGGCGAAATGGAAAATCTTTATCCCGCTTACGATTCACAGGAAATCATTTACAACGGCGTTATTGAAGACCTGAAAGCTGCCGCTGCGATTTTTGCCACGGGAAACAATGCCGGGGTAAACAACAGCGTCGATTTATATTTTGGCGGGAACGTAGAGAGATGGGAGAAGTTTGCAAATTCGCTCCTGATAAGGTATTATGTAAGAATTTCCGAAAAAAATGCGGAATCAAAAGCTGCGGTGGAAGCTATCGTTTCCGGCGGAAAATTTATCTCCGCTGCGGCTGACGATGCCACCATGGATTACATCGGAGGGCCGAGCGACCAGTGGCCGTTTATTTACACCGATGAAACAAGTTCCACAAGAAATGTGGCTTGTGCAACCATCATCAACCAGATGAACAGCACTGACGACCCGCGTATCGGCGTTTATTTTGCACCGGTTACCATCAGGTGGGTTTCCGATAACACCATATCGGGTGCTACGGCTCCCACACGAATGCTTGTTGACGGCGTGGAAACCGATATTTATCCCAACTGGATTGACTATCAGGGTATGTCAAATACCTTTACCAAGTTGTATAATCCGAACGATACTTCGTTTGTCGATACAGAATTTGTGGGAGTGCCCGCGGGAATGCGGTCAACCGATATTCATTCGTACAATGGCTGTTACAACGGGGCACAGGGCCGGTTCAACCATCACGTTTCAACATTAAACCCCATGTTCATGGACGGGAATCCCCGTGCCGGAGATATGTTGCAGGCCCGGCTGGTTTCGGCCGCCGAAATGCATTTTACACTGGCTGAAATGGCGTTAAACGGCTGGAATGTCGGCGATGCAGAAACCCATTACCGCGCCGGAATACAAAATTCGTTGCAAACCTGGGGTGTTGCCGATGCGTTCGGTTCTTTTTATCCCAATGTGGAATTTGACGGAACGGTTGAGCAGGTGCTTACCCAAAAATGGGTGGCCAGTTTCTGCAACGGAACCGAAGCCTGGTGTGACTACCGCCGAACTGGTTATCCCGAGTTCAGCCTGATAGTTGCCGAAGCCAGAGCTCCTGTACCGGCTGTAAGATTCGGTTATGGGAGCGATGAATTGAACAACAATACCCAAAATGTAAATACTGCTATTGAAAGATTGGAAACGACGCAACATTCGGGTACAATAGGCAAAAACAGTGTTTATTCAAAACCCTGGATAATTCAGGGAACCGGAAAACCCTGGTAGATTTATTGGTAGTTATTTGAAGTTGAAGAGGACATGGAAAATCCGTGTCCTCTTTTTCTAAAAAGAATATGAAATGAAGGTTTTACAATACGGATTCCTCCTTTTTTTTCTGATTTCATCGGGTTTATATGCCCAAACCAGTGGCAAAGAAAAGCTGCGGGGGTTTGTATTTTCAGATTCCAACCAAAACGGAATTCTTGATCCGGGTGAACCCGGAATTGCCGGCGTTTGCATTTCCAACGGAAAAGAGGTCGTGCAAACCGATAGCTTCGGCAGATGGGAGCTTCCCTGGAAAAATGTTTCGGATGTTTTTGTTATAAAACCAACCAACTTTTCTGTACCCCTGAATCCGCAAAACATCCCCCAACACTTTTTTTCCCGCGATGACACCGAAGAGAATACCGCTGTTAATTTCCCGCTTTATCCGGTTGACGAAAACGATAAATTTTCGGTGTTGTTTTTTGGCGACACGCAGGCCCGCGGTTTGCGCGAGGTCAATTTTATTTTACACGATGTGGTGGAAGAGTGTATGGAAACCGATGCTGCCTTTGGCGTTTCGCTGGGCGACATTGTAGCCGACGACCCCAAATTGTTTACCGAAGTAAGCGAGGGAATAGGGCAGATTGGCATTCCGTGGTACAACATTTTTGGGAATCACGACCACGACCGCGACGAAAAACACAATGCAAACAAAGACAAAACTTTTCGCCGGTTTTTCGGCCCGTCCACCTATGCATTTGAATACGGGGAGGTAGCCTTCATCGGGCTAAACAATGTTTTTTTTAATGAAAAAGGAAAATACCACGCTCATCTTACCGATGAACAGCTTTCGTTTATTGAAAATTACCTTTCGTTTGTGCCGGAGGAAAAACTGGTGGTGCTGATGATGCACATCCCGGTGGTTCGAATCGATACAAAGGAAAAACTGTATGAAATTCTCCAAAACCGAAAACACACCTTCTCCATTTCAGGCCATGTGCACGAGCAAATCCATGTGTTTGTAGATGAAGAAATGGGATGGAAAGGACCGGAACCACATCATCATTTAATCAATGCCACAGTATGTGGAAGTTGGTGGTGCGGGCTTTATGATGAAACGGGCATTCCGCATGCCTCTATGAACGACGGGGCGCCCAACGGTTATTCCATCGTCACTTTTGATGGGAACGAATACCGCATTCAATTTAAAGCTGCACGCCGTCCGGTTGATTACCAGATGAACATCTACCTGGCCGATGAACTGGCACAACATGAATTAGACACAACAAACGTACTGGTGAATATTTTTGCCGGCTCCAGCCGCTCCAAAGTGGAAATGCGTTTCGGGAAAAACGGGATTTGGATTCCCATGCAGCAGATGGCAACCATCGACCCCGAATGTTTGCGGATGCATCAACTCAGTCCGGTTCTGGATTTTGAATTAAACGGGCAGGTTCTTGAAGACCTTTTCGGGTACAAAATGGATTATCCCAGTGTTTCAACCCATATATGGCAGGGAAAGCTTCCCGAAGGAATTCAAAGCGGAACACATACCGTTACTGTACGTACAACTGATATGTTTAACCAAACCTGGACTGGGCACAGGATTTTTCGGGTTCGGGAAGAAGGGGAAAAATTAAAAACTCAATTAAATTAACCATGAATAAAAAATCTTTAATCGTTTTTTTTGTTTTTACATTTTTTCTGGCAGGGATGATGCCGGAAACGGTTTCTCCAAAAGGAAAACCTGTTCATCACGATACTCCTTTTCTGCAGGATTACAGCATCAAATATTATTTCAGCCAGCCGGGTGTAACGCTAAAAAAAGTGGCAGCCGACCGGAACGGTAAAATCCAGGTTTTGTCATCCGACGGGTTGTTCCATCCTCATGCGGGGGCATTTCTCTATCCAGGGACACTTGAAAAAGACGGAACCTACCGCCCGATGACCGACAAAAACATTGCAGGGCTGACAAATTACAAACAGCAACTGGTTTATCTCGACGATGAGGCTGTGCTGAGCAATGCGTGGGCCGGAGAACTGTTTTTCAAACACCAGATGCAAAAAGCACAGTTGTTTACTGCCGGAGAGGATTTTACCTTTCTGGTAGCCGAAGGCAGAAACCTGAAAGTTATAAAAGATTCGCAGGAACTCTGGAAAGG
>CAZXHP010000130.1:1324-11230 GCA_964639655.1 uncultured Mariniphaga sp. | reverse complement strand
TTCACCGTTTCCGACGGATGCATCGAAACCAGTTGTACGCAAACCATTGTGCTCGATTACGAGGTTGTTCCGGTATTTGCTCAGCTCGGCCCGTTCTGCCAGAACACAACTGCAACCGAATTGCCGGCTGTTTCCGGAAATAATATTTCAGGAACCTGGAGCCCGGCAGTTATCGATACGGATGTGCCCGGTGTTGTTACCTATACTTTCACACCCCATTCGGACCAGTGTGCATCCCCGATTACCATCGATATTCAGGTGCTGGAAGAAATTGTTCCTGCGTTCGATCCCATCGGGCCCATTTGTCAGTTCAATACGCCACCGGCTTTGCCGGCGGAGGATTTAAACAGAATCGTTGGAACATGGACTCCGGATACTATTGACACCAACGTGACCGGAACCTTCGATTATGTGTTCCACCCGGATGAAACCTACCCGTGTGCCGACAGCTTTGTGATGACCATTTTAATCGATACCCTCATTTATCCCCAGTTCGAAGCTATTGCCCCGCTGTGTCAGAATGAAGAACCGCCGCAGTTGCCGCCGACCACCTTCAATAATGTGCCGGGACAATGGGAGCCGGCTGAAATACGAACCGATTCGGCGGGTGTATTTGAGTATGTATTTATTCCTGAAGAGGGAGACCACTGCGCTGTTGCCGAAACTTTGGTCATTGAAGTGCTGCCGCAGGTTATCCCCAAATTTGATCCTGTTGATCCGCTGTGTGTGGGCCAGACGCCGGAACCGCTGCCTGAAACGGATAACAACGGTGTACCGGGAACCTGGTCGCCTGCAGAAATAAATACCGATGTGGCAGATACACTGTGGTTGGTATTTACCCCGGATAACAGCATCGCCTGTGCAGAACCTTACACCCTGGTGGTGGTTGTAGCTGAAAACACCCCGCCGGTTGCGCAAAACGACCATACGGTAACCCTGGAGAACGAAACCGTTTATGTTCCGGTACTGGATAACGATTCCGATTCGAACAGTGAACTCGACGTTACGTCTGTGCAGATTATCACTGAACCTGCAAACGGGTCGGCAACCACCAATGCGGCAACCGGCGTGATCACCTACACACCGGCCTCCGGATTCGCTGGTTTCGATACCCTCAGCTACGTGGTGTTCGACGACGGGATTCCGTGCGAACCGTTAAGCGATACAGCACTGGTTGTAATTGAAGTGAAAACGCTGAACAATCCGCCGGTGGCTGTTAACGACTCGTTCACCGTAATGTGCTTCCCGTTAATCGACTACGTGTTACTGAATGATTATGACCCGGATGGGGATAATATCCGAATCATCACCTGGCCAATGGTCGATGTGCTGCACGGCACATTAAGCATTGAAAGCGACGGCGCCTTTGTGTACATGCCCGATGAAGGATTTGTAGGCGTGGATACGTTTGTTTACCGCATCATCGACGATGGTTTCCCGAACAAGTGGGATGAAGCCATGGTTTGGATCAATGTGCTGCCGGCTGTGGATTGCGACGGACTACCCGAGGATGAAGATGAGATTGAAACGGAATGTTCACTGTTTATTCCCGATGGTTTTTCACCCAACGGTGATGGTGTACACGATTTCTTCCAGGTTTACTGCATCGAAAAATATCCGGATGCAGTGATGCGGATTTTCGACCGGGCCGGGAATAAAATATTCCAGAAACTCCATTACGGTAATCTCGACCACTGGGGCTCCGACCAAAACGCCTGGTGGGGAGGCCATTCCGAACACCGGCTGACACTTGGCCGGGGCACGGTGCCTGCAGGCAATTACCTTTATGTGCTTGAACTGGGCAACGGCGAGGTACGCACCGGAACGGTTATGGTTGCCTACTAGGAATGTTCTCAGAAATACTTCTCCCTGATGTAACTTCTTCCGAAAAAGTCCATGTCGAAACCCAGGGTAACTTCGTAGGTGCCGTATTGATAGGGAAATATTTCATTGTAGGTAATGTCCATTGCAAACCCCAGGCGCAGGTTGTTGTCCATTATCCACTGCGACACAAAACTAACGGCATTTCCCGAGCGGTTCATTACCCCCAGCCACAGTTTTTCACGCAGCATAAAATTGATGCCCACATCGTACTGAACGGGAAGGTTCCGGGTGTAAACAACCATCATGGTTGGTTTAATAATAAGGTAATTGTACTGAATCAGCCGGAATACATACCCCCCCGTAAGGTAAACGGTTTGAATCTGAGACTCCAGGTTAAAATTGTTGATGTTGGCTTTGTAGTCGTTTCGAATCATTTTAGGAAGAGACAATCCGATGTAATAATATTCATCGTAAAGGAAACCGCCTACTCCGAAGTTGGGCATAAACTTCAGGTCCACATCTTCGGCAAATGCTTCGTCGTACTGGTTATCGTAAAGCTGGTACTGGGTGAGCGGGTTTTTGTAGTTGATAAAACCGAATTTCAGCCCCATCCTCAGCCGGGTTCGGGGTGTTATGGCAATTTCGTAGGCGTAATCGCCGAAAATATTCAGTTTATTCTCCAAACCATAGCGGTCGTTGGTTACATTGAGGCCCAAACCCACTTTTTCGTTGTTGGTTGGCGAATGAAAAGAAACCACCTGGGTGAGTGGCGAGCGGTTAATTCCGGCCCACTGCTTACGAACCAATGTCGAAAATCCGATTTTTTCCCACATACCGGCGTAGGCGGGGTTAATGGGTTGCATATTGAACATATACTGGGTAAGAATAGGTTCAACCTGCACATTCTGCCGATTATTCTGCCCGTGAGTGCCGGAAATAAAAAGGAACAAACAGACCGACCCGACGATAAACCGCTTTAACCCTTTTAACATCTGATTAAAAGAAAAATTTCGTGCGCCAAACTACAAATTTAAAGCGACATAGCCAACAGAAGTTTTAAAATACTGAACTGTAATATAAAAGGGCTGAAGCGGTTCAGTCGATTTTTACTTTTGCCAGATAGACGGATGTTTTTTCTTCGTGCGAAGAATAATAACTCACCCACACCACCCCTTCATAAAAAACCATTCCGGGGTAGCTCGTGTCGCCCCCCGAAGGCAGTTCCAGCGCTTCGGTAATGGTTCCTTCCCGGGCATCGACCCAACACAGCGATGTACGCGCCGGATGCCAATTGTCGCTTCCGTAGAGCCGCACGGCAGCCAGCAACCTGCCGTCGGGGAGTTGAATCAGCTGCGGACCGCCGATGCGTGTTTCCAGGTCTTTCCACAGCCAACTGGTGTAGGGCGGAAGCGAAATGCCCAACAATCCCGACTTTTCATCGCCGTCGCGGCGAAGCAGGCAAAATGCCGTATCCCCGCTGAACACCATGGCTGTTTCGTTGGGATAACCGGTAATTCCCAAATCCTCTACCAGTGTTTTGAAATGTTTCCCGTTGTTGCTTTCATACAACCGGAGCAAACGCTGGTTGTTGCAGCCGTATCCCATGCTGTAGGCTTTTCCGTTGTGCCAGGTGGTGCGCCACAGCCAAAAGTCGCGGTCGCCAATGGGGTTGCTATCGCTCCAGGAATAGCCGTTTTCAGAAAACCACGCCAGCGACTGGTGCGTGTTTACCGATTTATCGTGTAATGCCCCGGCTCCCGAGAGCATAAGCTGCCCTTCCGGTGTCGGCGTAATTTTGGCATCGCGCAAATCCATGTCGGTAGCGGTAATCAGAGCCGCCGACTCCCATTGTTTACCGTTTTTCGAGGTAATCACCCGTAACGCGCCGTCGGGCGAAACATGATCTTCGCCTTCCCTGAACACACAGAACCAGCGGTTGTTAAACCGGATTAAATCGGTAAACGCATTGTGTGGCGCCTGGTCCCAGATTTTTTGCACTTCCAGAAGTTGAAGCCCAGGTGCAGGCTGGCCGGCGGCAAATCCGGCTGTCAGCAAAACAACAAAGCCGGTCAGGCAACAGGTAAAAAATTTCTGCATAACAAATTCGTTTAATTCCTGCCTGCGCAGGTTAATAAACGGCAAGTTAACAAATCTGTTCGCTGAAACAGCGGAAAGCCGCAACTTTTTCTTCACCTCCAAATAAATCCATAAAACTCTTTTTCTCATTTCGGAAAGAATATTACCTTTGCACCTGCTACGTGGAAAGATTTGAGATTGATTGCAACCACAGAAAAAAAATGCTAAAGCAATCGTGCTTTTTTTTCACCAATTTCAATCCGATACATCCCGCAGCCAGTAAATTAATGTTGAACATGCTGATTAATTTCGGCTAAAAACCTGGGATTATGAGTTATTTATTTACAAGTGAGTCGGTTTCGGAAGGTCATCCCGACAAAGTTTCCGACCAGATTTCAGATGCACTGCTGGACGAGTTTCTGGCTTTCGACAGCAACTCGAAAGTGGCCATCGAAACGCTGGTAACCACTGGTCAGGTGGTAGTTGCCGGCGAGGTAAAATCCAAAACCTACGTCGATGTGCAGGAAGTTACCCGGAGGGTAATTAACAAAATCGGGTACACAAAAGGCGCTTACCGGTTCGAAGGCGATTCGTGCGGTGTGCTGGTAGCCATTCATGAACAAAGCCCCGATATTAACCGCGGCGTGGAAAAAGCCGACAAAAATGAACAGGGCGCCGGCGATCAGGGAATGATGTTTGGCTATGCCTGCAAAGACACCGACCATTACATGCCGCTGGCGTTGGAATTGTCGCACGAGTTGCTGAAAGAACTGGCCGTAATCCGGCGCGAAGGAGAAGTGATGACCTACCTCCGCCCCGATTCCAAATCGCAGGTGACCATTCAGTACTCCGACGACAACATTCCGGAAAAAGTACATACCATTGTGGTTTCCACCCAACACGATGAGTTCGGCGCCGATGAGCCGATGCTGGCCAAAATCAGGGAAGATGTGATTCACATTCTCATCCCGCGCGTGAAGGCAAAACTGCCCGCGCGTGTGCAGCAACTGTTCGGTGACGACATTATTTATCATGTAAATCCTACCGGAAAATTTGTGATTGGCGGACCGCACGGAGATACCGGCCTTACCGGTCGTAAAATTATTGTGGATACTTATGGTGGCCGCGGAGCACACGGCGGAGGTGCATTCTCGGGCAAAGATCCGTCGAAGGTGGACCGCTCGGCAGCGTATGCAGCCCGTCATATTGCCAAAAACCTGGTGGCAGCCGGCGTAGCCGACGAGATTCTGGTGCAGCTGGCCTATGCCATTGGAGTAGCCCGGCCTGTGGGTGTTTTCGTAAATACTTACGGCAGAAAAAATGTTCCTTTTACCGATGGGCAAATTGCACAGAAAATACAGGAAATTTTCGATCTTCGCCCGGCGGCCATCGAGGAAAGGCTGAAACTGCGCAATCCTGTTTACCTGGAAACCGCAGCGTACGGCCACATGGGGCGCCAACCGGAAACGGTGGTTAAAAAGTATGAATCGCCTTACGAAAATGAGCCTGCCATTAAAGAAGTAGAGCTGTTTACGTGGGAAAAACTCGATGTGGTGGAAGAAATCAAAAAAGCTTTCGGGATTTAATCCCGGGGGAAGTGTAACAATACGCTTTGCAGGGATGGATCAGTAAAAACTGATTCACCCCTTTTTTTTCCGGTTGGACACAGGAATAAGGCAAATAAGGTTGGGGGAATTATCCGAATATTTGCTACTACTAAGGTGGGATACGGGAAATAAGGTTTTAGGATTATCGATGCCTTTTTTAGTTCAGTAATTTTTTTTGGGAAACGAACAAAAACCTTACTTTTACCTTATCAACTTTAGCAGCTAAAATGTTCACAATCAATAAATAAACCTTATTTACCTTATTCAAAATATATCGTACTATTAATGAACAAAATAACAATAACATCAATCGGTTCCGTTCTGGCGGTTATCATTCTGCTTGTATTTGTCCTCCGGCCGGGAAAAGATAAAACCGAATCGCTGGTAAAACTGAATGCTTCGGTAACTTTCGACGGAAAAAAATTCACGGTTTCCAACAATGACACCCTTGATTACCTTAATGCCGAAATGACGGTGAACGAATACTATAAAATCACCGGAATGAACCTGCATGCGGGTGAAACATACACCCTTTGGCCGGTAGAGTTTGCCCACATCAACGGAACACGGCTGCCCGAAAAACAGTTTCCTCAGCAATTTTCCATCTGGTGTGAGTTGTTTAACGGGGAAAAAGGATTCTATTCAAAAAAACTGAATTAAAAAACTTTAAAATCCGAGTAAACTCCTGTTGAAATTTCTGTTTGAACTTACGCCTCCACACCCAGTTCCAAATGCGTCATTTCTTCGGTTACGTCAAATTCATATTCCGGATACTCGTACATAGGCATACGGGGCTCGGTTTCACCCAGCGAGTAGCCGAAAACACCTTCGTATTCTTCGCGGTTTTCGCCCATGTCTTCCAGTTGCCGCAGGTATTCTGTAATTGATTTCGATTCGATAATAATTACTTTCCCCATTTGGTCGATAATCGGACTGTGGTTCCGGGTGCGGTCGTGGTCAAATTCAAGAATCCGGCGTCCATACCGTGTAATTCCAATCGTTCTGAATGTAAGACTTTTCCCAACACCCGGCAGGTTCAGGATATTGCGGTCGGTAGCGAGGAACGGCAAACTGTTTTTTTCGCGCAGGATATCCACGTTTTCCACCAGGTTTTCTGCATCGTGCATCAGTTCCTGTACTTCGCCCATCTCTTCATCGGGCAAACGTCCCAGGTATTTTTCTTCGATTTCCTCCTGAACCGCACGGGCATTGGGCGTAAAGTTGGCGCTGTTTTCCTTAAATCCTTTTACGGTAAACGTATAATAGGTGAGTATGCCGATGTCGTTCAGCACTTTACGCAGTTTTGCCGTGTGTCCTCGACGCGATGCCGGAGCAGTAAATACGAGCTGGTTTGCCACTGCCCAGCCGGCATTCAAAAGTAGCTGAACGGCATTTTTTGTTTCGGGTGTGATTTCCATGGGCGACTCAAAATGGGTTTGAATCACAAACTGTTTCACCCCGATTTTGGAGGCTTTTTCCTTAAATTCAGCCAGAATACCCGCAAGTTCAGGTGTTATCCGCATGGGTAGATATGCGGGGAGACGTGTTCCGATTCGAATTCTGACAATTTCGGCATATTTTTTATGTTCCGGCCGTTTTTTGTTTTCCTCTCGTTTCTGAACAGCCATATTGTAGATTTCATTTAGAATATTTTTCAGGCTTTTGTTCGAGCTCATTAATGCATCGCCACCGGTGAGCAAAATGTCGCGCAGTTGGGCATCATTCTTAAAATAAGTGAGCAGTTTGGGCAGCCTTTCGTTCCACGATTCTTCGGGTTTCAGTTTTTGCAGGTTGAAATTGTACCGTCCGCTCTGGAAATCGTACATGCGCTGGCAGCTTGCACAGAGTCCCCCGCAGGCCCGGCCCACCGTGTCGGGAATAAAAATGGCCACTTCGGGATAGCGGCGGTGAATGTTGTGCGAAGGCAGAATCCACCCGGCTGCGTTGGGTTTTCCGGGCTGTACTTTATCTTCTTTTTCCCAGGCCTGAATTTCGCCAAACTCTTCTACCAACTGCTTGCTGTAAACAATGTAGCAGCGGATGGCCAAATCGCCTCCCACGGCAAATCCGGGGGTTTGCACATTAAGCAGCGACAAGTAATAAGGATTCACAAAAAACGGGATTCCTTTTTCTTCGGCAGCATATAAAATGTCCATTGTGTCGGGGTCGAGCGAATAGTCCAGCAGTTCGTTCAGCATTTCGGGCGACCGTACCGCAAAACTGAGGTGAAAACCGCTCTCCTGCCACCATTCGTTCATTTTTTCCACTTTTTGTTGCTGCGTCATTCCTTTTTCAAAAGAGTAGCGGTTGCTTTTTATTTCGCCGTTGTCTATTTTTTCCATCAGTATCCGGATAATCCGGTCGCGGTTATCATTACGCAATCCGGCAATTTTAGGCTCCAGTCCCGAAGGATACCTTTCCATCCACTCTTCCACCAGTTCGCGCGGGGGAATTTCCGGTTTCAGCGTACCGTTTAGCTGCCTGAAGAGCTCCAGCATATCGAGAAAAAAATCGGGTTTTGCACCGCCAATTCCTTTGTTGGTGGCCAGCCACATCATTTTTATGGGATTGGTCACTGCCATTTCTCCATGAATATTCTGGTCGGGGTAAGCTTCGCCGGCATGTTTAATGTAATCGAGCAGACGGATGGCCGCAAAGTCTTCCCACCCGAGTTGTTGAAACAGTTCGTGACTGTGTTCTTTTTTCAGGTAAAAAGCTTCTGCGGCCGGTTTTTTTTTCAGCCGGGGTAAAACCCAGTTTTTAATGGCTTCCATAGCTTCGGTTTCGGAAGATGATTTCCGGAGAATCCGCTCCAAAACCGGATTTTCCTCCAGAATGGCAAGCAAAATCCGGCGTGCATGAACATTAATTGCAATTTTATCAAGGCGTATATTTTTCATAATAATTCTTTTGAACAATGATGGTTTTTGCCATAAAATACGAAAAAATGCTGAAAATACCAATGGTTGTGAGCGTTAAAGGTGGGTTTTTATAAACTTTTAACAGTATTTCTATATGTGAAATAATGAACAGTTTCATCAAAATGGAAAGGTAAAATCTGCTTTGGTAAATCAAATGAATTATCTTTGCGCTGATTTTTAGCGATTTGAATTGATTATGGCGCATAAAGCAGGTTTTGTAAATATTTTGGGAAATCCCAACGTGGGAAAATCTACCGTAATGAATGCCCTGGTAGGCGAAAAGCTGTCGATTATTACCGAAAAAATGCAGACAACCCGTCACCGCATAAAGGGGATTGTAAACGGTGAAGATTTTCAGGTGGTATATTCCGACACACCGGGGATTTTAAAACCGGGGTACAAGTTGCAGGAGAAGATGATGAGTTTTGTGGAAACAGCGCTCACCGATGCCGATGTGATTTTGTTTGTAACCGATGTAGTTGAAAAACCAGGCAAAAACCCGGATTACATCGACCGCATCCGCAAATCGAATGTACCGGTGATTGTGCTTATCAATAAAATCGATTTGTCGAACCAGGAAGCGGTAACCCGGCTTTTCGACTATTGGAGCGAAGTGTTCCCCGGCGCCACGGTTTACCCGGTTTCGGCACAGGAAAAATTTAACATCGAACCGGTTTTCGATCGTATTCTGGAGCTGCTGCCTGAAAGTCCGCCTTTCTTTGATAAAGAGGCGCTTACCGACCGAAACGAGCGTTTTTTTATGCAGGAAATCATTCGCGAAAAAATATTGCTGAATTACCAGAAAGAAGTTCCGTATTCCGTTGAAGTAGAGGTGGAAGAATTTAAAACCAAAGGAGGATTGATTGAAGTGCGGGCGGTAATTTATGTAGCCCGCGACACTCAAAAAGGTATTATAATCGGCAAAGCCGGAAAAATGCTGAAAAAGGTGGGAAGCGAATCCCGCCGGGATGCCGAGGAATTTTTTGGGAAAAAAATTTTTCTGGAGCTATATGTAAAAGTTGCCAAGGACTGGCGCGAAAAGGAAAAACAGTTGAAGAATTTCGGGTACGAAGCGTATTAAATAGCCTCCCCCAACCCCTCCTAAGGAGGGGAGATTTAAGAAAATATCGCATATACATTGATGACGGAAGAAAAGGGGAAGTTTTAAATAGAAATTGGAAAAGAAAAATTTGTGAACCTATTGCAATAATTTGTTAAAAATAGAATGATAAAGAATTTTAAAAAAGGGAATATATATTTTTCACAACTTTCCCCCTTTGGGGGAATAAGAAGGGGGCTTAAATAATGAGCAGAATATTAGCCATAGTAGGACGCCCCAACGTGGGCAAATCGACATTGTTTAACCGGCTCACCGAATCGCGTGAAGCCATTGTGGACGAGGTTTCGGGTGTTACCCGCGACCGGAATTACGGCAAATCGGAGTGGAACGGGAAAGTGTTTTCGGTCATCGATACCGG
>CAZXHP010000130.1:0-1224 GCA_964639655.1 uncultured Mariniphaga sp. | reverse complement strand
TGGGCGAAGAGCGCTACATTGTTACCGATGTGGCCGGCACCACCCGCGATTCCATTCATACCCGCTACAACAAGTTCGGGCACGATTTTGTGATTATCGATACCGCCGGATTGCGCAAAAAGGGAAAAGTGCACGACGATATCGAGTTTTACTCGGTGCTGCGCTCGGTACGCACCATCGAAAGTTCCGATGTTTGTTTACTTCTCATCGATGCTACTCGTGGACTGGAAGCGCAGGACATGAATATTTTCAATCTGATTGTGCGCAACAAAAAAGGCGTAGTTATTTTAGTGAACAAGTGGGATTTAATTGAAAAAGACGGCCATTCCACCCGAAAAGTGGAGGAAGAAATCAAACAGCGCATCGCGCCTTTTACCGACGTGCCCATTTTGTTTATTTCAGCTATTACCAAACAGCGGGTGCACAAAGCGCTGGATATTGCCATGCAGGTGAACAAAAACCGGAAAAACCGGATTAAAACTTCCAAACTGAATGAAGTGCTTTTAGAGGCAGTTGAAAAATATCCGCCACCCTCAGTGAAAGGAAAGTACATTAAAATAAAATATGTAACTCAACTGCCTTCGCCCACGCCGGCATTTGCACTTTTTGCCAATCTGCCGCAGTACATTAAAGAGCCTTACAAGCGATACATCGAAAACAAAATCCGCGAAAATTTCGATTTTAAAGGAGTGCCCATTCAGGTGTATTTCAGGCAGAAGTGAAAATGTGCTTTTTTTAAAACAATTTTGTAACTTCGTCAAAAAAACAGCTATGAGAGTAGTTTTAAATACTGTATTCATTATTCTGTTTTCGGTTACCGGATTAAAAGCACAGGAACAATCCATTCCCTATACACAGGCAGATCGTGACCGAATGGTTCGAATGGAAACTCAAATTGAAACGGTACAATCTCAAATCAATCGAATGGAAGATAAGTTTGACAGCTATTTCATGTGGGGATTTGGGTTAGTGCTTATGGCGATTTTTGGTTTGTTTGGATTTATTATCTACGATCGCCGTACAACGCTCACTCCAGTTGAAAATAAAACCGAGAGAATTTTAAAAGCATTAAAAGAAGCTGCAGAAAATGATGCAGGACTCAGGGAAGCCCTCAAAAAAACAGCGCTTTGGTAACTATCAAAATGATTTTGTCATCGCTGCGGAAGGTTGTTGGTTTCTTTTGAAATTACTTCGAAATTAAAATCCGTGAATTCTTCGATTTGA
>CAZXHP010000129.1:6181-11296 GCA_964639655.1 uncultured Mariniphaga sp. | reverse complement strand
TGTACTGGTAAAACAGGTGGTATTCGCCATCGTAATAAACCAGTCCGTTGGGATCATTGTGCCAGTTTTTTTCGGGTGTGAAGTGAAACTGAGGCCGGTACAGTTCGTTGTAATAGTTTTTATCCGGTTTTGAAGCGGTCAGCAAAAAAACCGAAGCCAGTGCAAATAAAGAAATCAGAGCATTCTTCATAGCGTATTTTTTTTTCTGAATTTTGGTCTGTTAATACGGTGTGCAAGATAGGAATTTATTGGGATTTTGAATTGTAATTCCAACGGGATTGAATGTTTATAGAAACGTTTAAACGCCACAAAGAATCTGATTCCGGACGGAGTCGAATTCACGCTTTCGGTATTTTCTTTTCTGTAAACCCGTTTTTTCAGGCGGGCCGCCGGTATCATTTTCTTCAAAATCGTATCTTTAAACCTCCAAAAACATTTTCATGGAATCGAAAAAAGAAAAATACCGGCGCAAACTGGATGAACTGGTTAAAGGCGGAAAGTTTATTCCGGGCATTTACAATTATTGTGACCGGTGGTGCGAACGGTGCACACTCAGCCACCGGTGCCTCAATTATGCCCACGAGTTGGAAATGATGGAAACCAAAGACGACCCGGCGGTAAACGACATTAAAAACGAAAAATTCTGGGAGCAAATCCGGCTTTCTTTCGAGGTGGCCATGGATATGATTTCCGAAGATGCTGAGCGGTTGGGAATCGATTTGGACAACCTGCCCGACGTGGAAGAACCTGAACATGTGGAAAGTATGGCAGAAAAGCTGGCGGAAAAGTATGGTTATGCCATGCACGACTGGCTGAAAGAAAACCACGGCAAATTAAAAGAAAAAGCCGAACAATTGCTAGTTGTGCACACCGACGAAAAAAATGCTGTAAAATTTGCCGATGCATGGGAGGTAGTGCAGTGGTACAGCTTTTTTATTCCTGCCAAAGTGCACCGGGCACATCTCGATTTGGAGGAACGGCTGAACGAGGAGGAAGATGAATACAATATGATGTCGGACAACCTCGGTTCGGCCAAAATTGCCCTTATAGCCATTGACCGCTCAATGGAAGCGCTTTCGGTGATTTACCCCGAAATGAAAGCGCAGGAAGATGAAATTCTGAAATTTCTAGCGCAGCTTTCGCAAATAAAAAAGCAGATGCTGGATACTTTTCCAACGGCCATGGAGTTTAAACGGCCGGGGTTCGATGATTAAATCTTTTTCTCTTCAAACAAATTGCAGTAAAACCATCAGTGCATTGATAGTTTTATCTCTAATTTTTGTCAATACACTGACAACTTTTGTATTTTTCAACTTTTAAACTAAAATAAAACAGCATGAATTACAAAGGCAACATACTGAAAATGCGCACCGAGCTTGCAAAACCAGTCAACTATTTTTTGCCGGTGGGCGGGCAGGAGATTAAAATGAACGACCTGATTGGCAAAGAGATTTCAATGCATTTCACCGGGCAAATCAACTGCATTTCGTGCGGAAAAATTACCAAAACCTCGTTTAACCAGGGGTTTTGCTACAATTGCCTGCAAACGGCGCCCGAGTCCAGCGAATCGGTAGTGCGACCCGAGCTGTCGAAATCGCATTTTGGCATTGCCCGCGATTTGGAGTGGGCCGAAAAGCACGACCTCATCGAGCACATTGTTTACCTTGCAGTGGCCAGCGAATTGAAAGTGGGCGTAACGCGCCACCACCAGATTCCCACCCGGTGGATTGACCAGGGGGCCAGCTTTGCCATACAACTGGCCAAAACGCCCAACCGCCACATTGCCGGCATCATCGAAATTTTTCTGAAAAAACATTTTTCCGACCGCACCAACTGGCAGGCCATGCTAAAAAGCGACGGCAACACGGACATCAACCTTCCGGAAAAAAAGAAAAACGCGCTTCAGCTTTTACCGGCAGAACTGCAAAAATATTACTGCGTCGATGATGAAATTACCTCCATCGAATATCCGCTTTCAGATTCGCCCGAAAAAGTAAAAAGTATCGGATTCGACAAAACGCCTGATGTTAAAGGTGTTCTGAAGGGTATTAAAGGACAGTACCTGATTTTTGAAAATAATTCGGTATTGAACATCAGGAAACACAACGGGTATTTTATTCAATTTAAAAGCCCCTCATAATCTCCCCAAAGGGGAGAAACTAAAAAAGAGACCCATTTTCATTTTTATCTGACTTTTCTCTTGCTTGCCAAAAAGAAAAATTGCTTTATTTGCTTACAAAATAAAATTTGAAGGTTTTCTTCGAAAAACCATTAAAGAATTGAAAAATGGAAAACTTGGACTGGCAAAATTTAGGATTCGGATACCGCGATACCGACTACAATATCCGTTGCTACTACCGCAACGGGCAATGGGGTGAACTGGAAATCAGCTCATCGAACCAGATTAATATTCACATGGCTGCCACCTCGCTGCACTACGGGCAGGAGGCTTTTGAAGGGCTTAAAGCCTTTAAAGGGAAAGATGGCAAAGTGCGCATTTTTCGGATGGATGAAAATGGCAAACGGATGCAAAGTTCAAGCGATGGCATTTTAATGGCCAAACTGCCCGTGGAAAAGTTTATGGAAGCTGTTCGCCTTGCCGTAAAATTGAACGAGCGTTTTGTTCCGCCATACGAGAGTGGTGCAGCATTGTATATTCGTCCTTTGCTGATTGGCACCGGACCGCAAATTGGTGTAAAACCAGCCGATGAATATTTATTTATGGTGTTTGTGATGCCTGTTGGGCCCTATTTCCCCGAAGGTTTTAAACCCACCGATTTGGTAATTATGCGCCAGTACGACCGCGCCGCGCCGCAGGGGACAGGCAAATACAAAGTGGGCGGAAATTACGCCGTGAGCATGGGTGCCGGTAAACTGGCCAAACAACAGGGATTTTCTGCCGTTTTGTACCTCGACAGCAAAGAGAAAAAATACCTCGACGAATGTGGGCCGGCAAACTTTTTTGGAATAAAAAACAACACCTACATTACGCCGCTTTCCGACTCCATTCTGCCGTCAATTACCAACAAAAGCCTGATGGTGCTGGCCGAAGAAATGGGTTTGAACGTGGAACGCCGTAAAGTTCCGTACGAAGAACTGGATGAATTTGAGGAAGTGGGCGCCTGCGGAACGGCTGCAGTAATTTCGCCCGTTAAAGGTATTTACGATGCCGATAACGACAAATGGTTCAAATACGGCAGCCAAACCGAAGCCGGCCAATGGTCAACCAAATTGTACAATAAACTGCGCGCCATTCAGTACGGCGATGAAGAAGACAAATACGGCTGGGTAGAAATTGTTTAGAAGCCCCTCTTAATCTCCCCAAAGGGGAGAGATAGGAAAAGAGATTGGAAGCTCCGGGAATTTTTCCGGAGCTTTTTTTATTAAGGATGGCATCCCTCGAAGGGAGGCTATCCTTTGCCTACCTCAAAATATTTTTTTCGTTTGTAACATCCCTGCCACTTGCTCGTCTTATGCTATGAACAATGTTCGCAAATAGCCAATGACAGTAAACGAATACAATGAAGCAGTTGATTTATACTCCGACCGGCTTTTCCGGTTTGTGCTGAAAAGCATCAGGGATACTTATGCAGCCGAGGATATTGTGCAGGACAGTTACGAAAAACTCTGGAAAAACGTGGAAAACGTGGACGGCACCAAAGTAAAATCGTACCTGTTTACCACGGCATACCATACCATGATTGACCGCATCCGAAAAGAAAAACGGTCAGCCTACTCAGAAGAACTCAACCTGCCTGAAGAAAGCCATGAAAACAATTATTCCGATTTGGGCGAAATTTTGAAAGAAGCCGTTAACCGGCTGCCCGAAATTCAGCGCATGGTGCTGCTTTTGCGCGACTACGAAGGCTATTCGTACCAGGAAATTGGCGAAATGGCCAACTTAAACGAATCGCAGGTAAAAGTTTATATTTACCGGGCGAGGGTTTTTTTGAAGAATTATATTGGAAAAATGGAAACAGTGGTATAAGATGAAAATTACAAGAGATAATTACGAAGAACATTTTCTCGATTACCTGGAAGGAAATCTGGATGAAAAGCTGGTGGACGATTTTATCGACTTTCTCAGGCAAAATCCCGATTTGAAAACCGAACTGGAAATGGCCGGTACTGTAAAAGTGGAATTGGAAAACGTTTCATTTGCCAACAAAGAAAAACTCTATAAAGATAAATTCGACCAGGAAACGGAATTCAATCATACAGCTGTGGCCCTTCTGGAAGGGGACCTTAAGGAAAACGAAAAAGCTGAATTTGAAAATTATCTTTCCACACATCCTGAAAAACAGAAGGAAACAGCTCTTTTTGAAAAAACCAGACTGAAAGCAGATAAAACCATTGTTTTTCGGAAGAAAAAGAAACTTTATCGTTATTCAGCCGGAAGAACCATTTTGTTGTGGTCAACCCGGATAGCTGCTGTTTTGGTGCTTGGATTGCTGATTTACCGTGTTACGGATAATTTTTTAAATCAGAATTTTTTGCCGGAAAACCAGGTGGCTGTTTCAGAAATGGAACCAAAGGACGAACCTGCTGAACCAACTGCTGAGCCTGCAAAGCCGGAGAAAAAAGATGAACCGGCGCAGGTTGAGAAAAAAGTTACTGAGCCGGTCAGAAAAACTGAACCCAAAAAAGAACCGGCCAAAAGCCTGCGTGAAACAACCAAAGGTAGAATGGACCATGAACGAATTGCAGAGGCAAAAATACCGGTTGAAATTCCTGAAAAATTATCCCCGCGGGATGCTTCATTTTCCATCCAGCAACCGGAAATAGCACTGGCGCACGTAAAAATCAGTCTGTCGGATACACCTGCCGAATTTTATGAAGAACGCCTGCTGGGCGATGTGGTCAGGGAAAAGACAGGAATTGGCAACCTGTCGTTAAACAAAGTGGCTAAAGCCGGATTAAACCTGGTTTCAGCCGTATCCGGCGAAAAGTTCAGTTTTGAAACCAATGATAATGGCGAAATTACTGAACTGAATTACGATTCGCGACTGCTGGCATTTACCGTTCCAACAAAAAAAGATTGAGAAAGGGAACCAAACACACCACTTCAAACAACAAAGCCTGTAAAAGCAATTTACCATTTTGCAATTTTTCAAT
>CAZXHP010000129.1:2061-6081 GCA_964639655.1 uncultured Mariniphaga sp. | reverse complement strand
CAATAACGCCTTCATGCATTAAAAAATTATTTTTCCTGTAACTTTCCGTCCACCCTGTCCGTCTGAGCAGCGGAACAATTTAAAAACAGAAAAAATGAAACGTTTAATCAGCATTATTTTATGCAGCTTACTGGCAATAAATCTTTCTGCACAAACCGATACAACTAAGGTTGGAACAAAAAACAAGAACGTTGTTACCGTAATTGAAGATGGGCAAAAAGTGCAGGTAAAAGTAGGTAATGAAAAGGGTGTGGAAGTAATTACCGACGATTGGGGCGACACTACCCACGTACGAATCGGGAGGCGCACATTTAAAGTAATTGAGGGCGGAAACGGAACGTATGTAAAAATTGACAAGGAAGAACGGCAAAAACACTGGAACGGCAGTTTTAATCCACACTGGGCAGGGATCGAGTTTGGAATGAACATGTTTCACAAGTCCGATTATTCTTTGTACAACAATCTGGAAATTCCGCAGGATTTTATGGACCTGCATTACGGAAAATCCATAACCGTTAACCTGAACTTTGCCGAATGGGCATTTAAAAACGAAGCCAACAATTTTGGAGTAGTTACCGGACTGGGATTCAGCTTTATGGATTTTACATTTGACCAGCCTGTTACCATCGAAAAAGCCGGAGGCGACGGCATTATTATGCCCGTTGACTTAAATCCCGATGGCCTGAAAAAAACAAAACTGAATGTGAGTTACCTCACCGCTCCGTTACTGCTTGAAGTAAAAACTCCGCTTCGGATGGGAAGTTCGCGGCTTTACCTGGCAGGCGGGGTAATTGGCGGCGTAAACATCGGGTCGCACACCAAATACAAATACCCCAGGGATAAAGAAAAGGCGCGCAGCAATTTCAACCTGAATCAGTTCAAATACGACCTGACCGGCCGCATTGGGTTCGGCGATTTCACCGTATTTGTAAACTACGGCATGACACCGCTGTTTAAAGATGGCCGCGGCCCGGAACTTCATCCGGTTACCTTCGGGTTTTCGTTCCCGAATATTTAAAACTTTCCGAAAAATTTCAGCTATTTTTAATGCTCAAAAACCAGTTATGGAGTTTTTGAGCTTTTTTCCTTTAGTCAGTTTTCTTTTTTTGGTGATTTCACTGATTATCCGGATTATGTACCTGCGGGAAAAGGGAATTAAAGTGAGTTCGAAAAAAAACAAAAAACCACGTTTCCTAAAAATTATTTACCCTGTTTTTGCACTTATTTTTTTGCTTTGGATGGCTGAACTGCCCAGACTGGCATTTCATTTCTCATATCCGGTTTTGCCTGAACTGCTCATCAAAAACCAGTTGAATTTTCAACTGCTTCAGGTGGCCGGTGCCATTGTGGTAGTGCTGGCCCTGTTTTTTTGGATTTTGACTCTTTTTCATTTTCGCTTTTCACTGCGTTTTGGTCTCGATGACAAAAACCAGGGAGAACTGATTACAGGGGGTATATTTTCCCGTTCGCGCAATCCGTTTTTTCTTTCTATCGATTTGTTTTTTGTTGGTCTTGCAATGTTTCATACCAGTCTCTTTTTTTTGGTTATGGCATTGTTAACCCTGGTAAGCGTTCATTTTTTCATTTTGAAAGAAGAAAAGTTCCTGCGGAAACATTACGGAGAAGCCTATCAAAAATATCGTGAAAAAGTGGGGAGGTATTTCTAAGAAATTATTTCACATGAATTAATTTTTCACCCGGATATTCAAACCACTTGTCTGTGGCCATAACCTGAACCGTATGCACGCCCGGTTTTAATTCGGGTAAAAAATCTGCTTCCCAAATATGTTCCGAATCGGAATCGCTGCCCATTTTACGCCACGGAACCTCACCCAATTGATTTTCCCGTTCCTTTTCTGCAAGCCTCACCGGGTCTTTTTGGGGAATCCGCTTCATCTCTATCCATTCTCCCACATCACCAATTTTCATTTTTACCTCAGCATCGGGCAAAGCATTGTAAATATTGGCAATTATTTTAAGCGCTTTGTTACTGCCGGCAGAGACAACATCAGGAGCATCAATGTGCATCTGAACATTCTCTGAAACTCCGGCGGTTTTCCATTCCAGTTTCCAATCATTTTTATCAATGTGTAAAAACGCATATCCGTTAGGAGTGCCGTCCGACATCATGGTATGCGGAATTCCAAATTCATTGGGTGCACCGGTCCACCAGGCACCGCAAACGGTTCCCACACTAATCATGTGATGGGATTCATTGCCGGGAAAACCTTCTTCTTCACCGATAAAATGATGATAATGCCTGTGCGTGTGCGCAACAAGCGAAACACTGTTGGGATGGCTGGCAAGCAGCTTGTAAAAAGCCTGTTTCTCAGACTCATCCTGCCATTCGGTTGATCTTTCGTAAGGAATATGAGCCAGCAAAACAAGCAACTGATTTTTATCCAGCCGGTTAATTTCATTTTGCAAAAACTGCATCTGGGCGTCACCCAACCCTGTGCGGTAATAGCGTTCGTCGCCGTCAACCACCCACCTGATATTATCGAGTACAATAAAATGCGCCGGGCCATGACTGAATGAATAATAAGAGGGGCCAAATGTTTTGTACCATGTACCCCGGGCTTCTACGCTGTTGTTTCCGGTATAATCAAAATCGTGGTTTCCTGCCACGTACCACATCGGAATACCAATGGGAGCAAGGCTTCCGGTAAGGTGGTCGTAAATGCTTAAATCATCGAAAACCACGTCGCCCAGTGTAACGCCAAAATCGGCATCGGTACCAATCACTTCTGGAATCACATCTTTCGACATATAATAGATTTCCTTGTGATCGCGGGGTTGCGTATCGCCAAAAATGAGTGCTTTTATTTTATCCGGTTCATCTGACGGAAGCAAAGGAAAATCTACCGATTCGGGATGCGGGCCAGTGGGTGAAAGCCCTTCGTATTTTGTCCCGGAGATGCCGGCAGAGCTGTACATTTTATAAAACCGCGGAATCTGGTTTTCGTCAACCGGTACTGTCCAATTACGCGGTTTAATCACAAATATTGCTGAATTATCCCGGAGCGGAAGTTCATATTCGCCTTTCCGGTTGGTTATCACCACCTCACGGCTGTTTGATACCGCCACATCTTTAAGCGGCTTATCTCCGGAATCAAATACGCCGTTTTCATTTTTATCGTGAAAAACTATTCCTTTAACTGTTGAACGGGTTTGCGCATATAAATCTGATTCATTGGCTGTTGCAAGCAAAAGAAAAAAAATTACTGCGGATAATCTAAAAAACAGGTTATTCATGATTTTAATATTTACATTCATTCCACCAACGGGTGAATTGTTGCAAGATACAAAAATCAGGGGTGATTTTACAGAACCCAAAAACGTGTTTGATGAAAAAAGGTGATTATAATATTTCGGCCCTGAAAACTATTTCAGCAAACGGTTTGTCATCAATTTGACCGGATTTGGTTTTGATGATTAAAATTTTCCCGTAATTACCGGAGTTTGTTTTTATCAGCCAAACCTGATTGGGTTTCACATTCATTGCAAATTGCTGCAGGGTTTGCTCTTGAGTTGAGTGATACGAAATGTAAAAAGCTTCTGCACTTTCAATATCTTCAAATTCCCCGGCCAGAAAAAACCTGGTTTCCAAATCGGGATGCGATAAAAAAGGGCCTTTAAATTCACCATGATTTTCAATTTGCACCAGGACAAAAAAATCGGGTGTTTGAAACCCCGGATATTTAACAACCTTAAACGACTCAAAACTGAATCCCTCAAAATCGGCTGAGTTGATGGTGAATTCGTTTTGCGGAGTATCCTCTTTACGGTCACACGAAAAGAGCAATAATAACAATCCAATAATCCATACTTTTTGCGCCATTTTAGTTTTTTTTTATGGTTAGGAAATAAGATTTACTGCCTCAAAATAAAAATCCCCTCATCGGTACAAAACCAAATGTTGTTCTGTTCATCAACTTTTACACTTTTAATAAAAACTTCCGGGATTTGACCTTCGGCAGAGCGGTGCCAGTTTTGGCCGTCGTACACAAAATAGCTTGA
>CAZXHP010000129.1:0-1961 GCA_964639655.1 uncultured Mariniphaga sp. | reverse complement strand
CCGGCATTTTCAGAAGTGTAAAAAGTAAACTCACCTTTAGAAAAACGCGCCAGGCCTTTTTCCTTTGTTCCAAGCCACACTTTGCCATCGGGCGCAACCGAAACATCCTGGATTACTGTTCCGGCTGAGTAGGATTGCATATTCAAACCATCGTAAAAAATCAGGTTGCTCCCTGAAGCAATCCAGGCGTTTCCATCCTTATCAAAGTCAACACAGGTAATGTTTTCGCCTTTTAATACCCATTCCGAAATGTCAAAATTGATTTCCTCTGAAAATTTGTTTAGTACAATTTCGTCGTGTTTGTTGCATGAAAAAAGAAGCAGTAGCGGGATGGTAAATAAATATAGTTTTTTCATAACGGTTTTTTTATCAGGATGATAAAACTGGTTTTTTGGTTGCGTCAGGTACAAAAAACTTTTTCCCGGCAGAAGGATGGCATCCCTCCCAAAAAGGGATGCTATCCATTTTCTTCATAATTACTCATACACCTTTTTCCCTGCAATCCAGGTACTTTCAATTTTTGCATGTAAAACTTCCTGTGGGGAAGTGGTCATCAAATCGGTATCGAGTATGACAAAATCGGCCCATTTGCCGGGTTGAAGGCTGCCTTTTTCATTTTCTTCGAACGACGCTTTGGCCGGCCAGATGGTCATGGAACGCAAAGTTTGTTCACGAGAGAGCGCTTCTTCCGGCAAAAATCCGCCTTCGGGCCAGCCGCTGTGGTCGGTGCGGAAAACCGAGGCATAAAAAGTAAACAGCGGATAAATTTCTTCCACCGGAAAATCAGTGCCGTTGGGCAGCCAGCCCAGTTGATTCAGCAATGTATGGTAAGCATAAGCTCCGTTGTTCAGGCGTTCTTCTCCCAAGCGGTCGCCGGCCCAGTACATGTCGGATGTGGCGTGGGTAGCCTGCACCGACGGAACAACAGAATACCGGGCAAACTTTTCAATATCCCCGGGATGAATAATCTGTGCATGTTCGATGCGCCAGCGCCGGTCGTTTTTTTCTTTCAGAAATTTCCCGTAAGTATCCAGCATCAGCCGGTTGGCGCCGTCGCCAATGCAGTGGGTGGCCACAGCAAAGTTGTTGTCAAATGCCAACTGGCAAATGCTGTCGTAATATTCCTGAGCTTCAATCTGAATTCCTTTGTTTCCGGGATCGTCGGAATATTCTTCCAGCAAGAGAGCGCCCCGCGAACCCAGCGCACCATCAGCAAACAACTTAATCGTATTTATCACCAGCCGGTCCTCTTTTTTCGGACCGTTTTGTACAAAATATTCAAAATTTTCTTCCGAAGGATTCAGCATGGCATTGATGCGTATTTTCAACGCACCGGATTTTTGCATTTCCTCTATCAGCAAAACCGTTGATTTATCCAGTCCGGCATCGGTAACCGAAGTGAGGCCGGCGGCAAAACAGTTTTTCTGAGCTTCCAGTAGTCCCAGCTTTTGCTGTTCCAGGGTAATTGGAGGAATCAAACGCGAAACCAGCCCCATGGCATTGTCGATAAGGATGCCGGTGGGTTGGCTGTTTTTCAGTTCCACCAAACCGCCTGTTGTTTTGGTTTCGGCAGTAATACCGGCCAGTTCCAGCGCTTTAGAGTTGCACCAGCCGGTGTGTCCGTCAACCCGAACCAGGTAAACCGGTGTTTCAGGGAACAATTCATCTAATTTTGTCTTATCCGGAAATTCGGTTGTTTCCCAGTCGTTTTGATCCCAACTCCGACCCAAAACCCATTCGCCGCCAAACTTTTCGTGATGCGCCACAATGATTTCATAAATTTCATCCGGCCCCGAGGTGCCGCGCAAATCGGCATACTGCATCAGGTTTTCGCCATACCCGTTAAAATGCGCGTGGGCATCATTAAATCCGGGATAAATAAATTTCCCATTTGCATCAACAATATTTTCAGAAGTATATTCAGCCAGAATTTCTTCGGTACTGCCTGTGGCAACAATTTT
>CAZXHP010000128.1:0-11328 GCA_964639655.1 uncultured Mariniphaga sp. | reverse complement strand
CATGGAATCTGTTAACATGATTTCTTTCCCTTTTTTCATTTTTCCTGACGTTTTTGTGTCAAGATATTTCAGGGCAAGACACATTGTATTATCTGCAAAATATTATTGTAGATGGTATATTCTTTTATAAATTTACCCTTCTTTAAATAAATTATTTGGTCATTAATGAATTTCCTAAAAAATTATATAACCATAGTTTTAGCAATAACAATTTTCTTCGGAGGATGTCAAAAGTTTTCAGATGGCAACACAGAGAAAATAAGTCGAGACGCCAAAATAAGACCAGGTTATCAGGGCGTTACAATTCCGCCCAATATTGCACCACTTAATTTCATGATTGATTATCCTAAAAATTGTGTTGCTGTTAAATTTTCCTCTAAAAAAGAAAATTATCAATTTTTAGTAAACACAACAAATGGAAAGATTCAGATACCAGAAAGAAAATGGGAAAAACTAACTAAAAACAGTATAGGTGGTAAAATACAGGTAGAAATTTATGCTGAAAACACTACTAAAAAAGTTAAAAAATATAATCCATTTTATATTTATGTAGCGAAAGAAAAAATTGATCCCTTTTTAGTTTACAGGTTAATTCATCCGGGATATTATAATTGGTCAACCATGAAAATTGAACAACGTTCACTTGAAAGTTTTGAAAAAACATCAATAGTTGAAAATCAATTGCTTGAAAAAAACTGTGTGAATTGTCATACTTTTAACCAAAACAATCCTGAGAAATTCTTAATTCATATTCGGGGGTCAAAAGGTGGAACCTACTTTGCTGACGACCAACAAATTTTGAAAACAGATTTAAAAATTGAAAGTATGCCGGGAGGAGCTACGTACCCTTCGTGGCACCCTGGGGGTAGATTTGTTGCCTTTTCATCAAATCAGGTTAGGCAAAATTTTTATGCACATCAGGAAAGAAGTATCGAGGTTTTCGATTTGGTTTCTTCTCTCATACTATATGATACTCAAACAAATGAAATAATAAACATAACAGAAAGAGATTCCATTAACCCGCTGCAAACTTTTCCCTCCTGGTCGCCCGATGGAAAATATTTATATTTCTGTAGTGCCGGTTGTAGAAAAACTGGTTCGAATTTAGCACTGGACGATATTAAGGATATACATTACAATTTGGTTCGTAAATCCTTTGATTCAACTTCCCGGACATTTGGAAAAGATGAACTTGTTTTTGATGCTTCAGAAATGAAAAAAAGTGTTTCATTTCCGAGAATTTCTCCGGATGGGAAATTCATCGTATTTACCATGGCTGATTATGGAACTTTCCCAATATGGCACGAAGAGGCTGACCTGTATTTGCTAAATCTACAAAGCGGAAAGTTTAAAAAAATGGAACTAAACAGTAACAAAACTGAGAGTTACCACACCTGGTCATCGAATGGCAAATGGCTTGTTTTTAGTAGCAAAAGAATAGATGGAAGAAGTGCAAGGCCCTATTTTGCCTATATTAATTCCTGGGATAGTATCGGAAAACCTTTTGTGCTTCCACAACAAAACCCGAACTTTTACAATAAAATGCTGGAATCCTATAATATCCCTGAGTTTGTAACAAGTAAAGTGAAATTTAATCCAACGGATTTTGAATCAGCTGCAAATAAAAAACCATTAATATCCAGTCCCGGGAATCCGAATGATACTACACCCCGATGGATTAAATTGGAAAATGAGAAAGAACGTGCTAAGATTGAAAAGGGAGTACATGAATAGAACATTAAAAAATCCAGGTTTTTATATTATTAATTTGCTGTTTTTTGCAACTGCATTTAGTTACTTTTTTGGGATTGCTAACCACATTTTATTCTTTCAGGAAAACAATCATCTATTCATTTTTTCAAAATTTTACTTAGATGATTATTTCACACAACCTGGCGGTCTTCTCGTACTTACAGGTAAATTTTTTACTCAGTTTTATTTCCATGCAATAATTGGGGTTATAATTCTTGCAACGACCCTAACCTTACCTGCAATTCTGATTTATCACATCAACAAGCACCTTCTTCCTCATTCTCAATTATCATTACCGTTGATGATAATTCCTCCCTTTTTGTTACTGTTGATGCAGACTCATTATTACCACATGCTTGAATTCAACTTTGGATTTCTTCTGATTCTGTTTTTTTTCTACATTTATTTGACATTTCTCAAAAATAAAACCTCTTATGTTCCACTAATTCTGTTTCCGTTAATTTACTACTTCATAGGTGTTTATGCCTGGATTTTAATTATGATGCTTATCCTTTTTAATCTTTTTTATAAAAAGGGTAATAAACGATTCATCAATTCTTCTATACTATTGGGGGTTGCTGTCATTACGGTAATTTTCAGCAAAAAAGTTCTTTTCTTTCAACCTTTTGAACAATTAATTACCTATCCTTTTCCTTCAGTAGAAAATAAAAACCATCACCTTTTTCTTTATATAACCACTGGCTTTATTGCAGTTTATCCATTAATTACCAAAGCCTTAACCACCTTTAGAACAAAACTCCATCAATCAAAATTTATTGGCACAGCAGCCGTGGTTATTATTTTTGGTTTTTCAATTTTTTCGCTGTTCAATTCTTATAACAATCAAACTTCAAGAGTGATTCAACTAGAAAAGATGGTGCTTGATGAGGAATACAACCAGGCAATTAATTTTCACGAAAAATATCCTTCTCAAAATTTGATAGCACAATATTTTTACAATATTGCACTTTCGGAAACAGACCAGTTGGCAAGCAGATTATTTTACGGGCGGCAGGATTTTAATGTTAATGCACTAATCCTCCCCTGGAACGAAGAGCATTTAAACTGGGGAGCTCATTTTTTTTACACAGTAGGTTTAATCAACGAAGCACACCGTTGGGCCTACGAAGAAATGATTGTTTACGGTTATCGTCCACAAAATATTTCATTATTGGCAAAAACCAATATTATTAACGGAAACTATAAGCGTGCTCACAAATATGTCGATATTTTAAAAAATACAGCTTTTTACAGCGACCGGGGAAATGAATATGAAGAATTACTTACAGACACTTCACGAATTGCAGCACATCCGGAATTTGGTTTAAAACGAAATATTATGCCCCAAGATGATTTTTTCACTGAAATAATCTCACCACAAAATAACATTCCAAAACTACTTCAATCAAATCCTGAGAACAAAAAAGCCTTCGAATACATGATGGTCTGGTTTCTTTTATCTAAAAATGTGGAAGGTATTATAAATAATTTACCAATGCTCAATAACCTGAATTACAACAAAATTCCCCGCCATATCGAAGAAGCAATCCTGGCTTATACCAACAGCACGGGCGAAAAACCTGATTTAGGCGATCTTACAATCAGCAACGAAACAATATTACGTTTTAACCAGTATATTTCTGATTTTAAACAAACACGACAAAGCCCTTCTACTCAAAAAAATATTATGCAGAATAAGTATCATAATACTTTCTGGTTTTATTTTCATTTTAAATAAAAAAGGGAAATAAAAGGAAAAAATTTTAACCCCTTACCTCCCTTTTTCGGATAATATGTTTTTTTAACTTACAAACGGTGCATTATACAGGTAATCAAAACAGCGTTTCACGCCCTCAAACTGGGTAATATTTTCCCTGATATTTTCCAACTCAACGTAGAATTCATCCAAACCAATTTCATAAGCTTTATTGAAAATGTTTTTAAAATTCATCATCCCCGACTGGCCAAGAATTGAGCGGTCTTTGATGTGTAAAATCGGAAAACGGCCAGCATATTTCTCAAAATATTCAAGCGGATCATTCTGTCCCATTACGGTCCAGTACACATCCATTTCGAAAAATACCAGCTTTGGGTCAGTTCCTTCAAGCATTAAATCGTAAATAACATCTCCCACAGGGTTCCTTCGGTTGGTTTCTTTCCTTTTATCTTCCTCTTTAACCACACGCCTGAATTCTCCGCTGTGGTTGTGGTAGCCCCACAGTATCCCGGCATCTTTAGCAATTTCGCCCGCTTTATTAAAAACCTCACAAACCAAGGCCACATCATCATGATTTTCGATAGTTGGCATTCCGGGCTGTACCAACGAAGTAACCCCCAATTTTGCATGATCTTCGACAGTTGCTTTCCAGAAATCAGCAATTTCGCCGGTATTACTTTTTGTATATTTACGAACAGGAGGGTTCACGTGTGAACCGGTTACCTTCAGTCCGGCATCATCAGCCAGCTTCCGGAATTCAGCCATATCATAACCGTATATTTTTCGTTCCCGGTACCCGGCTGCCTCAGCAGTGGTATACCCAATTTCAGCCACTTTTTTTAATCCATTCGGCACATCTTCAGTGAGTTCTCTCCCCAGAGAATAAAGCTGTAAACCTATACTTTTTTGTGATGGGAAAAGAGTACTATGCGATGATGAAGCCTGGGCAGTTTTTAATGATCCCCCAACCAGCCCACCAACAGTGAGCAGCCCCAGTTTTTTCAAAAATTCTCTTTTTGTTTCCATTTCAGTATTTTATTAGTTGATTTAAATTAATGAATAAGGTCTTCTGTATTCGTAGTAATAAAGCCTATGCCCTGCTGCTTCTTTATCATCGCCAAAACTCAACGTGGCCGGATTCCAATTTACCGGGCGTTCCAACTCTGTGGCAATATTACCAAGGCAGCACAAAGTATTGGTACTGCATCCTACTTCAATGGGTGCGATTGGTTTTTGGCGTGAACGAACAGCATCAATAAAATTCTGCATGTGCGGAGCACTTATTTCAAAGGCTAAGCCTTCGCGTTGTTGTTCTCTTTCTTCCCTTCTTTTTGCCCATTCCTTTCGCATTGCTTCGCGTTCTTCATCAGTTAAGTTACGTGGTCTTCTTCCTGCAAGATCTTCTGGAACCAATGAGGGGTCTGAACACCCGAGATATCCACGGGCCACTTCAATCCAGCCATCGGTACCGATGAACTTAATTCCCTGTGCATCCGGCATATCATCCAGGTAGGGTTGTTCGGTCATTACAATACCATTCAGGTATTTAAAGGTGAGGTATTCTGTTCCGTTATAACCTTTAGGAATAATTTCTGACGGACCTGAACCATCCATTCCAATTGCAGCCTGAGCAATATCAAACATGTGAGCCCCCCAATCGGCTGTAAAGCCATTGCCAGTTTCACGATACCAGCGCCAGGCCCCCCAAAGCTTTTCATTTTCTGGAGGATCGAGCGAAATGGGTGGACACAAATCGGGATGATAATGAATATTAGGATCATCTAATGGCCCCATCCACAGATTGAAGTTCAGGTTACCAGGAACAGACTCCTTAGGCAAATCCAATGGCTTTGGTGGATTTCCAACCCTGGAGTAAATTTTTTCAATGTGCCCGATTTTTCCTTCGCGAACCAATTCAATGGCTTTTTGAAATTCGCCGCTGGAACGTTGTTGACTGCCAACCTGCACCACTTTTTTATTTTTGCGGGCAACATCTACCATCACCAAACCTTCTTTAATGGTAAAGGCAAGTGGTTTTTGCACATACACATCTTTACCGGCCTGCATAGCATGGATAGTCTGCAGTGCATGCCAGTGATCCGGTGTAACCACTTCAACAGCATCGATATCTTTCCGCTCAAGTAGTTCTTCATAAAGTTCATACATATCGCAGCGCGGGGCAACTCCTTGTTTCTCCTGCCAGTCTTCCACTCGCTTTTTAAAACGGAGCTGCTTCATAGAATCTACATCGCAAACTGCTGCAACCTGTACACCTGGTACGCTGCTAAAACTCGTAAAGTCGGACAGAGCCTGACGACCTGCACCTATAAAACCAAGCACTACCCGATCACTTGGTGCAATTTTAATTCCATTAATTGTCCAACCGGGTAAAACAGTCAGGCCCGTTAAACCAAGTGCTGACAGTCCCAGAAACTTTCTACGGTTTAATTGATTTTTTGTTTTTTCCATCTGATGTTAATATAAAAACGAAGAAGCATTTTATTATTTAAAATGCTTCTTCGTTCAAGTTTTTTATTTTTCTTTTTCGAAATTAGGATCCTGACTGAGAATTCCTCTTTGAATGTCAAGTTGTGATTGTGGTAATGGCCAATAGTCTTTGTTGGGATTATAACTGACTCCTGAAAGGAAAGTTCTGAATTTAGAATCCTGTTCAATGTAATTATTCAAAACTTCTCCATCTATTCCCCATCGGCGTAAATCAAAGAAACGCATACCTTCGGTTGCAAATTCTAGTCGTTGTTCCAAACGAACAGCTTTTCTTGCTTGTTCCTGACTTGAAAAAGCATCAGCTCCAGCTGGATACACCTCAATTTTATAATTTGCAGCGGGCTGATCCCAGTCAACTTCTATTGGTCTTCCATCAAAAATATAGGTTGATACGCGCCCTTTCACAACTTCACTTTTTTGTGCACGTTCCCTAACCTGATTTACCAATTGCCTTGCCAAATTCAGATCACCATCCTCTACTGCAACTTCTGCTCTCCAAAGTAATACATGAGAATAACGTATGGCTCGGAAATTTTTGCCATTATCGAATCCACTGCCGTAATTATTTAAACTTTGGTTATCAAATGAGTGCATGAACTTCTTAGTCATATAAGGGCCTCCGTTGGGTTGTTCTCTAATCCAGGATCTTCCTTCACAAATTCCCCATCCCAGGTAATCTATTCCTCGTCTGGAAATAGTCCAGTCAACCCTTGGGTCAAGATATTCTTCTGTTGGATGAAACTCTTCTGCACTTCCAATACCCATATCGTGTGCCAATGGCTTCCTATCTTCCACATCAAGAACTGGCAATCCATCTTCGGTAACCTGAAAGGCTTCAAAAAGGTTTTGTGAAGGTTGATAAAAACCCCAACCAATTCCTGCAGGTCCTTGCTGATGCATTACAGGACCAGCAAGCAGCATTGAAGAATGATTGGAACCACTTGTTGCGGCCTGAATTTCAAAGATTGACTCCTCATTATTTTCAGTAGCCATATCAAAATTATCATTGTAATTATCGACTAACCTATACTTACCAGCGTCAATAATATTATCAAGTAGTGGTTTTGCCTGACCATATTCATTTTGATAAAGATGTACCTTTGCTTTCATAGCCATTGCAGAATATTTATTGGCTCTTCCCGGTTCACCTAATGGACTTTCTTCGGGGAGATTATCAACGGCAAACTGCAAGTCAGCTTCAATTTCATCCCATCCTTCTGAATCGTTTGGGATTTCTTCAGGAAGTAAACCTTCTCCAAGCTCTTCCTGTGTTTTTATATAGGGAATATTCCGAAAAACAATTGTAGCTTTAAAATGATACCAAGCTCTCAGGAATTTAGCTTCCCCTTCAATTTCCTTAGCTCTGGACTCCTCGACAGGATTACTTCCTGCCTGGGTTGCCCATAGAAAACTTAAGGTTTGATTGGTTCTCGCAACTCCGTTATAAGCATCACGCCACCTTTCACTCATATAGGCATTTGTGGGCAACACGGCATATTGTTCCACCTCATTAAAGTTATTCTGGTCACCTGATGATGTACCTTTATAGCAATCATCTGATGCACCTCCGCCATAAGTCCAGTCAGTAGCCAAAGCGCCGCCGAATCTTCCGGCACCTTGTAATGTGCTGTAAGCTCCGATCAAAAGTGCTTCAACTCCTTCCGGTGATTCCATTACTGTACCGGCTGCTGCTCCAGGGGGTTCTTTTTCAAGAAAATCTTCACATGAATAGAAAAGACTTATACTCAAAAGAAGTGTACAAATCAATGAATATTTTAATATATTTTTCATTTTAATCCTTTTTTAGTTAATCATTATTATAAGCCAAAATTCAAACCGAACATTATACGCCTCGGGGTCGGCCATGCACCGGCATCAACACCCATATTTGCCCCTGTTCTGCTAATTTCAGGATCCAGCCCGGAATAGCCGCTAATTGTAAAAACGTTGGTTACCTGTCCATATATTTGAATTGAGCTGAAGTTAGTTTTCAACAATCGGTTTAAGTCATAACCTAACCTTAAATTTTCCATTCTTAGGTAGGAAGCGTCTTCAACAAAAGCTGTGGATGGTTGCTGACTACCATTATCTTCGGTTTCAGCCAGGGGTAATTTTGCTTTTGAATTATCACTCAGATAGGGGCTCCCCCATGAGTTATAAAGGCGATCGTGACTTTTACCTCCCTGAAACTGGGCGAAATCAATAAACCTGCGCACATAGTTCACCATTTCATTACCATAACTTGCATACAAATAAGTTACCATGCTAAACCCTTTGTATTCCAAATGAATATTCAATCCTGATGTAAAATCAGGATGTGGAGAACCTATATATGTACGATCATCTGAATCGATTACATCATCCCCATTTACATCTTTATATTTATAGTGCCCGGGTTTGTTGTAGATACCATTTTCTCCAAATGCAGGTGGATGAGCATTGGCTTCTTCGTCAGTTTGGAAAATACCTTCTACTATATATCCATAAAACTCAGGGAAAGAGGTGCCTATTTCGGCGCGAGTATATGTCATTTCACGGTGTGCATCACCGGTTAAAAATTCCCCTTCGACATCCGAAAGTTTTACTATCTCGTTTTTATAGTGAGAAATATCGAAATCAAGACTATATTTCAATTCTCCGTTTAGTGCAGTATTGTAATAACCTAATTCAAAATCAATTCCTTTATTTACCATCTCTCCCACATTAACCGAAGGAGCAGAAGCCTGGCCCAATACCATTGGAATTTGTTTCGGATAAAGCATATCTGTGGTCCTTCTGTGCCATAAATCCAAAGAAAAATCTATGTTTTTAAACAAAGTCCCATCTAATCCTAAATTGATAGTACTTGTTGATTCCCATCTTACATCCGGGTTGCCAAAGGTCGTTTGATAGAATCCAGTAGCTCCAGTAGTTGCATTTGCTCCATCAATTGGATAAAAAGAATCATTATAGCTAATTCCAAAATTGGTATAACTATTATAATTTCCAATCCGGTCGTTACCTGTATATCCATAACCTACCCTTAGTTTTAACTCATCGAGCCAATCTGATGTCGAAGACATGAAACTTTCCTCATTCATTCTCCATCCTAATGAGAAAGCAGGAAATATACCATATGGGTTTTCACTTCCAAAACGAGAGGATCCGTCCCTGCGAACTACTCCTTCCAACAAATACCTGTTTGCATACGAATAATTTAAACGTGCAAATGTGGACAATAAAGCCCAGGATGACTGATTACCATCATTATTAATACTTTGCAATCCTGTAGCAATTTGCATATAATTGATATCCTTTGAAAAAAATTCAGATCTGGAAGCATTCAGAAAATTATAATTATTGTCAATTGCCTCAGAACCAATAATAACAGAAATGTTGTGAACATCAGCCAAAACAGTTGAATATTCGAGCGTATTGGTCCAGTTCCATTGCATATAGTATCTTCCTGTTTCTGAAAGTGAATTATACTTACCTCTTTCAGCATGTGCTTTTTCAACAAAATTTGGGTTTCTTTCATGAAATGATGTATGGGTAACCCCGAACAATGTACGAAATGTTAAATCCTTAGTGAAGTTAATGTTCATAAAAACATTTCCACTAATATTCATGCGTCTTCTCAGGTCGTCTTTGTTGGAGTTTAAAATAAAAATGGGGTTTTGAGCATTTCCTGTCCCCTCAGCTCGAGTACCGGCATAATTTCCAGCTATATCATGAACTGGTATTATTGGTTGCATCCGGTATGCCCACGATACCGGTGAAGCTTCTCCATGGTTGGTATGGTTTCCTTGACTCTCACTGTAAGTAATACCAATTTTCTCACCTATTTGTAACCAATCAGTTAAATCAGATGTAACATTAGATCGAAGATTATATCTATCGAATCCAGTCCATTTTAAAATTCCTTCTTCTTGCAAATATCCAAGCTGGAATGAGTAGGAAGTGTTCTCACTTCCGCCACTTACATCAACAGTCGATTCAATAAACTGTGCATTTTGTGATGCTTCTTTCAACCATTCTGTTCCCTCTTGGTTAGCTTTTGCTATTAAATAAGTGTCATCACCATCTTCATGAATCATTTTATCATCATACAAGCTGTGATCTACATTTGTACCACGAGCTGGTATAATGTATTCAGGAATATCAGGTTCCGCTCCATCTCCATAAAGAGGATGACTATAGTTGGTAATGCCGTCATTTTTTGCCTGCAACCACAACATTTCACCATACTCCTGGGTGTTTAACAAGTCGTAGTAGTTCGTAAATTTTGAAATTCCACTTTTGAAATTTACTCTTACCTGAGCTTTTTGATTTCTACGACCACCTTTTGTAGTAACAAGTATTACTCCACCAGCTGCTCTTGCGCCATAAATTGCCTGTGCAGCCGCATCTTTTAAAATTGAAATAGACTCAATATTATTGGGACTTACTTCGCCCCCTGGAATTCCATCCACTACCCATAATGGATCATTATCATTAATGGTTCCCAAACCACGAATACGTACTGTTGCACCTCCCCCGGGGGTGTTTGAACTCCTTACCGACACACCTGATGCTGTTCTGAGCGCTTCAGAAGCCTCAACAACAGCCATTTCTTCAATATCTTCTATTTTTACTGAAGAAACAGAACCTGTTACTTCGCCGGCTTTTCGTGTAGCGTATCCAATAGCTACCACTTCTTCAATTCCAACAACATCCTCTTCCATCACCACCGTAAACGCAGTCCTTCCTTCGATCGGTACTTCCTGCGTCCGCATCCCCACAAACGAAAACTGCAGGGTTTCGGCAGTGGGTGGAATGGCCAGGGAAAAGTTCCCGTCGGCGTTGGTTACTGTACCGGTGGTAGTTCCTTTTACAACAATTGTAACTCCTGGAAGTGGCAGACCACGCTGATCAGTCACCACGCCGGTAACGGTTCGCTGCTGAAAAGTAATGGTGGTAGCAGACTCTTTCTCTTTTTGCGTCAGAATAATCTGCCGGTTGCTTCTCACTTCATAATCCACTCCGGCGGTTGCGCAAACCGATTTTAAAACTTCCTCAAAAGGTTCGTCGGTAAAATCAACCGAGTACTTTTTAGAAGGGTCGAAAATCTCGTCTTTGTAGAGAAAAACATGACCGGTCTGGTCTTCAAGCGTTTCAAGCACTTGCTGGATGGTTGCCTTTTCAAAATGCAACGTCACTTTCGTCTGGGAAAAACCGTTCCCGAAAGTGAGGAGAACCAGCATGGAAAAAATTAGTGTTAGTTTCATCTTTTTAAAACTTAATTTAAGTTTTTGGTTTCTCCCCTGCGGGAGACGCCTTTCTCGCTTTTTTTTCATACTTTTGAACTGTTAAGTTACACAATATTAAAATTT
>CAZXHP010000127.1:0-11337 GCA_964639655.1 uncultured Mariniphaga sp. | reverse complement strand
CCTTTGGGTTATGAGCCCAACGAGCTACCAACTGCTCCACCCCGCAATATATTTTAAATGTTTTATTTCAAATTTTAACGCACGTCCAACGAGCTACTCCCGATAGCTATCGGGACTCCACCCCGCAATATATTTTAAATGTTTTATTTCAAATTTTAACGCACATCCAACGAGCTACTCCCGATAGCTATCGGGACTCCACCCCGCAATATATTTTTATACTAACTTCTTCACTATTTTTCCTGAACGCGGCTGCAAATATATATACTTTAATCGAATCCGCAAAATCTGAAAAAATTATAATCCGCGCTAATTTATTTTATACAGCCACCATCTTAATGGAATTTGCAAAAATGTTTTACAACAGAAAAATAATTCTTTTTTTTATAGGTATTTCAGATTAAAATGTCGTCTGAATTTATAGACTTGTTGGACTATTGCAGGAAAGAAGTTGATTGTTTCTAAATTAGCCTGTAAAATACGATTTAATTATCAAAGCTTTGATAAATTATTATTTTTGGGCTTTTAAAAATAAATCTTCCTGTTTTTCTAAAATCTTTTTAGGATGTTTAAGAAATTAGTTTTTTACCTTAGAAAAAAATTGCTTCTGGTGCTTTTTATCGGTTTTGTGGTGGGATTACTGGCTACAATTTATGCCAATAAAGCACTGGAATACACGTCAACCAACGAGTCGTGTGAAATATGCCATGTTCATCCGCATGTTTTCGATTCGTGGAAACTATCCACTCATTACGATAATCCATCGGGCTTTCGGGTCAGATGTGTTGACTGTCACCTGCCTCCCAAAGGGCAGGGTTACCTGAAGGAAAAAATGATTGCCGCTGCCCGCGATGTTTACGGACTGGTGTTTAAAGACAGTGCCGACTACAACTGGGAACTTAAATCGACGCTGGAATATGCGCAGCATCATGTTTTTAAAGAATCCTGCCTCCACTGTCACCAGAATTTATTTCCGCTAACACTCACCAAAGAAGGTCAGGATGCCCACTTGTATTACAGCCAGAACGAAGATGAATTGCGTTGCATTAACTGCCACCTGAATGTAGGGCATTACGACCCGAACGCCATTCATGCAGCCAATGTTGATTTTGGCATGAGAACCGATGAAAATCTGGAAATTTTTACAGAACCGGCAGTTGTTACCGCCCATGAAGATTTTACAGAGACCGTTCCGAATACAACAGTATCGTTTAATATGAAAGCCATTCCGGGAGGTTCGTTTAAAATAGGAAGTCCGGAAAGCGAACAAATGCGCGGCGCAGATGAAGGACCGCAAAAGGAGGTTCAAATCAGTTCATTTTTTATGGCCGAAATTGAAGTGACCTGGAAGGAATACCTGGCATTTTACGATGCAACGGCTGCCGAGGGCCGGTCAACCGATACCGAAGGCGGGCGGACCGAAGCTGATGTCGATGCCATTTCAGGCCCCACTCCACCCTACGGTCAGCCCGACCAGAACTGGGGTATGGGCAACCGCCCGGCAATTACCATGTCGTACCACGCAGCTGAGACCTACTGTAAGTGGTTGTCGCAGGTAACCGGCAAAACCTACCGTCTTCCCACCGAAGCTGAATGGGAATATGCAGCCCGTGCCGGAACCGAAACACCCTATTTCTTTGAAGGTCAGCCTAAAGATTTCACTAAAAAAGGATTTTTCGGAAGACTTTTCGGACAGGAAAGCGATCACATCAATCAATATGTTATTTATGAAGGCAACAGCATGGGAAAAACGCAGGAGCCCGGTGCGATTGAACCCAACCCGTTTGGATTAAAAAATATGTTGGGAAATGTCCTGGAATACTGCTCCGACTGGTATGCAGAAGATGCATTTGAACAATTACCTGATGGAGCAGTTGACCCCAAAGGGCCGGCGACAGGAGACGAGAGAGTAGTAAGGGGAGGATCATTCAGAAGCCCGGCAGGAGATGTCAGAAGCGCCTGGCGCGATTATACCCGCACCGAAGAGTGGCTGCGTACCGACCCGCAAATGCCCAAAAGCATTTGGTGGCTATCCGATTGTAACTATATTGGATTCAGGGTAATTTGTGAATTTGACGAAAATACCGGAAAAAATAATTAATTTAGAGTCCTAAATTCAACTTAAATCATCGAATTATGAGTAGTAATAATTTTTCAAGACGTAAATTTTTATCTGGTGCTGCTGCGGTAGGAGCAGCCGGTGCCATGGGAGTAGGAACACTGGCATCGTGTACCGGAGGGGGTCAATCCGCCGGGAATGCCGGCGTTTTTGATTTTCAAAAAAGAGAATACAAGCTCCCGCCAATGCTCGATACAGCTCCCGACGGGACCGAACTTAAAGCCGGAATTATTGGCTGCGGTGGCCGGGGCTCGGGCGCTGCCATTAACTTTTTAGATGCAGGGCCCAACCTTACAATTACCGCCCTGGGTGATGTATTTCAGGACAGGGTTGACAGCCTGAAGGAAAAACTTAAAAATGAAAAAAGCGTGGAAGTGCCCGATGAAAATTGTTTTGTGGGCTTCGACGCATTTGAAAAAGTTATCGATTCAGGTGTTGACATAGTCATCCTGGCAACCCCGCCAAAATTCAGGCCCGAACATTTTGAGGCTGCCGTTAAAGCACGTAAACATGTGTTTATGGAAAAACCGCTTGCTGTTGATTCTGCCGGAATCCGCCAGGTGATAGCAGCGGCAAAAATGGCCGATTCGCAGGGTTTGAAAGTGGTAACCGGCACGCAGCGCCGCCACCAGCACAACTATGTAAACCTCTGGAACGAAATTAACAATAACGGCATCGGTCATATTGTATCGGCAAATGTTTACTGGAATGGTGGTAAACTGTGGCACCGCGACAACAATCCCAGCTGGAGTGAAATGGAATGGATGATTCGCGACTGGGTAAACTGGTGCTGGCTTTCGGGCGACCACATCGTGGAACAGCACGTACACAATATCGACGTGGCCAACTGGTATATAGGCAGTCATCCGACCAAAGCGGTTGGTTTCGGTTCGCGCCAGCGCAGGGTAACCGGCGACCAGTACGATAATTTCAGTATCGACTATATTTACGAAGACGGCCGCCACGTACACAGCATGTGCCGGCAGATAAACGGCTGTGCCAACGGAGTTTACGAAATTTTTCACGGAACCAAAGCTATTGCAATAACTGCCGGTGGAAAAAACCAGATTGTTGACACACAGGGAAATCAGTTGTTCGAAGCTCAGGGATCAGAAACCAGCCCGTACGTTCAGGAACATATCAACCTGGTAACCTGCATCCGCCAGAACATTCCGTTTAATGAAGCCGAAGCGACTGCAGAATCGAATCTGGTGGCTATAATGGGCCGTGTTTCTGCCTATACCGGTAAAGAAGTAACCTACGATGAAATGATGAATTCCGACATGAAACTGGGGCCGGCAACTTACGTTATGGGCGACATCGGTTACATTGAAAAAGCTACCGTACCTGTTCCCGGAACACTCGAAAGATAATATTGCGGGGAAAATCATTTTTTTAATAATTGCTGATGAAATAATTCAGTCAGCGAAAAGCCATTCGCCTGCCGGTGGATGGCTTTTTGCATTTTACCTTTTTTTCAAAAAAAGAAAAATTAAACCCCGAAAGCCGGAAAATCACTGTAAAAATTTACTTTTGTAAGCCTTATTCCAAAACAAAGTAGAGCAAAGCAAATAAAGCAGTTGAAATTATGACACGACAGAAAATAAAAGAAATTCTGAAAAACGGGAAAACCGGCACAACAACTCTGGTAAAAGGTTGGGTAAGGACAAAACGTGGCAGTAAAAATGTAAATTTTATTGCACTGAACGATGGTTCAACCCTGCATAATTTACAGGTAGTTGCCGATACGGGTAAATTTGATGAACAACTGCTGCGCGACATTAACACCGGCGCCGCCCTCGCAGTTGAAGGAACACTTTCCGAATCGCAGGGGAGCGGACAAAATGTGGAATTGATTGCTGAAAAAATTGAGTTACTCGGAAAGGCCGACCCGGACAAATATCCCATTCAGCCCAAAAAACATTCGCTGGAGTTTTTGCGCGAGAATGCCCATTTGCGTTTTCGTACCAACACCTTCGGGGCTGTTTTCCGGATTCGCCACGCCATGGCTTTTGCCATTCACAACTATTTTAACGAAAAAGGTTTTTACTACCTGCACACTCCGATTGTAACCGCCAGTGATGCAGAAGGTGCGGGGCAAATGTTTCGTGTTTCCACACTCGACGCGGTAAATCCGCCACTCACCGATGATGGCAAACCCGACTACAGCAAAGACTTTTTCGGGCGCCCCACCAATCTTACGGTCTCGGGACAGCTGGAAGGCGAACTGGGAGCGCTGGCGCTGGGCGAAATTTATACGTTCGGCCCTACGTTTCGCGCCGAAAATTCGAACACCACCCGCCACCTGGCCGAATTCTGGATGATTGAACCCGAAATGGCTTTCTACGACCTGAAAGACAATATGGACCTGGCCGAAGAGTTTTTGAAATACCTCATCAGCTACGCCCTGGAAAATTGCAGCGACGATTTGAATTTTTTGGCCGACCGGTTAAAACAGGAAGAAAAAAACAAACCACAGGATCAGCGTTCCATGGACCTTGTTGAAAAACTCAGGTTTGTGCTGAACAGCGAATTTGTGCGGCTTACCTACACCGAAGCCATCGAAATTCTGAAAAATTCAAAACCTTACAAAAAGAATAAATTTCAGTTTCCGGTTGACTGGGGGGTTGACCTGCAAAGCGAACACGAACGCTACCTGGTGGAAAAACATTTTAAATGCCCGGTAATTCTGACCGACTACCCGCGCGACATCAAAGCGTTTTACATGAAACAAAACGACGACGGGAAAACCGTTCGTGCCATGGATGTACTGTTTCCGCAAATTGGTGAAATTATTGGCGGTTCGCAACGCGAAGAGGAACTGGAAAAACTGGAAAACCGCATGAGAGAGATGGACATTCCAACCGAAGAAATGTGGTGGTACCTCGACACCCGCCGTTTTGGCAGTGTGGTACACAGCGGTTTCGGACTGGGGTTCGAACGATTTGTTCAGTTTGTTACAGGCATGGGCAACATCCGCGATGTGATTGCATTCCCAAGAACTCCCAAAAATGCAGAATTCTGATTCTCAATGTTTGAACTCCATGGAAAAAAATAGTAAATTTACGGAGTTTAAATAAGGGAAATGGAGCAGAAACTCACATTACAGCAAAAACTGCTGCAAAAGCTTTCACCGCAACAAATACAGGTGATTAAGCTTTTGGAAATCCCTACTATTCAGCTCGAACAAAGGATTAAAAAGGAACTGGAAGAAAACCCTGTCCTCGAACTCGAGTCGGACGACCCTGAAAGCTTTGAAGATCAGGACAACGACGATCAGGAACCGGAAACCGATGCGGACAACGACGAGTTTTCGTTTGACGATTACCTGACCGATGACGATGAAATTCCAACCTACAAAACCACCACAAACAACTATTCAAAAGACGATAAATACATCGACATTCCTTTCTCCGTGGGAATCACTTTCCATGAGAGCCTTTACGACCAGCTGGGTATGATTACCCTCTCCGAAGAAGACCGGCAACTGGCCGAATACATTATCGGGAATATAGATGACGACGGTTATTTGCGGCGCGACTTAATTTCCATTAGCGATGATTTGGCTTTTAATATGAATATGGAAGTACCGGTGGAAAAGCTGGAAGTAATACTGAAGATTATCCAGAAGTTCGACCCGCCCGGTGTTGGCGCACGCGACTTGAGAGAGTGTCTGCTGTTGCAGTTAAACCGCCGGGAAAACAACAACCACAAACTGGCCCGGGGAATTATTACCGATTTTTTTGAAGAATTTACCCGGAAACATTACGAAAAAATAATGAAAAAGCTGGAGCTGACCGACGAAGAACTGAAAATTGGAATCGACCAGATTTTGAAGCTAAATCCCAAACCGGGAAGTTCATACAGCAATCCTTTAAATAAATCGAATCAGCACATTATCCCCGATTTTATTCTGGACAACATCGACGGGGAACTGAACCTCTCGCTCAACCAGCAAAATGTTCCGGATTTGAAAATTAATGATTCCTATCTGGACATGCTGCATTCGCTGGTGAATGCATCGAAAAACAAAAACAAAAACCAGAAAGATGCGCTGGTATTTGTAAAACAGAAAGTAGATTCTGCCAAATGGTTTATCGACGCCATCAGGCAGCGAAACCAGACCTTGTTGTTAACCATGTCGGAAATTATCAACTTTCAGAAAGAATACTTTAAAGATGGCGATGAAACCAGGTTGCGCCCCATGATTCTGAAAGATATTGCGGAAAAAACCGGACTCGACATTTCAACCATTTCACGGGTTTCGAATAGTAAATACATTCAAACCCATTTTGGCATTTTTCCGTTAAAATATTTCTTTTCAGAAGGGTTGCAAAAAGAAGACGGAGAAGAGGTTTCGACCCGCGAAATCAAGAAAATTTTACAGGATTGTATTGAGAATGAAGAGAAGCGTAAACCGTTAACCGATGAAAAACTGACGCAAATACTCAAAGAAAAATCGTACAACATAGCCCGCCGAACCGTGGCAAAATACCGTGAACAGCTTGGCATTCCGGTGGCCCGCCTGAGAAAGAAACTATAGCATGGCTAAAAAATTTGCACAACTCATTTCTTTTATCCTCCACCCGGTTATTATACCTACGCTGGGCTTTTTTTTATTTTTTAATTCGGGTTTTTATTTTTCGTTTGTTACCTGGGAAGCCAAGCGGTTTGTGTTAATGATTGTGCTGCTCTCTACCGGAATTTTACCCTTACTTTCTATGGCGTTGCTGGCGATAAATCCAAAATTTAAATTATCGTTTGAAACCGGCAGCCAGCGTGCATTGCCTTTGTTAATTTCATCGGTTTCATACTATTTAGGTTACATTCTTTTAACCCGTATAAATGCCTACCCGGTATTCAAAGTCTTCCTGATTGCGTCGGTATTGGTTAATGTACTTTTACTTATCCTTTCGCTAAAATGGAAAATAAGCAGCCACATGGCTGCAATGGGTGGTTTGACCGGTGCTCTGCTGGCGCTTTGTTTCCGTACAGGGACTAACCCGGTTTGGGCCATAGTGTCGGTTATTGTTGCATCGGGGCTGGTGGCTACCTCACGGTTAATGCTGAGAAAAAACAAACTGTGGCACCTCGAAGCCGGTTATGCACTGGGTTTTGTTACGCTTTACCTCGTAATTTATTTTGTGTAGGTTATTCCACAAATTTGTACCCGATGCCTTTAAGGGTTTTAATGTGGTCGTTTCCAATTTTTTCGCGCAGCTTACGAATGTGTACATCGATGGTGCGATCGCCCACAACAACATTTTCGCCCCAAACCGTGGAATAAATCTCTTCGCGGGTAAAAACTTTTCCGGGTTTCGAAACCAGCAGCGACAGCAGCTCGAACTCTTTGCGCGGTAAAACCATCTCATTGTCTTCCAGGCGAATAAGATACCTTTCCTTGTCGATAACAAGATTGCCGATTGAAACCATACTTGTGTCGTCGGAATAGACCTCGTGGCTTGTAGTTTCGCCGGTTCGTTTCAACAACGCCTTTACACGGCTGATTAAAACCTTGGGCCTAACCGGTTTGGTAATGTAATCGTCGGCGCCGGCTTCAAAACCTGCAACCTGCGAATAATCTTCGCCACGCGCGGTGAGAAATGCAATGATGGTATTTTTGAGCGAAGGAATTTTCCGGATTTCTTCACAAGCCGCAATTCCATCCATTTCCGGCATCATTACATCGAGAATAATGAGATACGGCTGATGTTTTTCTGCCTGTTTAATGGCTTCGATTCCATTTTGTGCAGTATAAACGACATATCCTTCTTTTTCGAGATTGTAGCTGATGAATTCAAGAATATCGATTTCGTCATCAACCAGCAGAATTTTGAATTTATTTTCGTTCATCACTAATAAATATTAGAATGTACAAAGGTATAGTTTATTTCTTTCCGATCCGCCACAAAAAATTCAAACCCGGTTTTCTTTCTTATCTGGCCTTTTCGAGGGTAAAATTGAAAGTGGTTCCCTGGTCGATTACGCTTCTTACATTAATAGACTGGTTATGAGCCTCTATAATGTGCTTCACGATGGAAAGGCCCAGACCGGTTCCGCCCTGCTCGCGCGACCGCGATTTGTCAACCCTGTAAAAACGTTCAAAAACCCGGGGCAGATGTTTTTTGTCGATTCCAATGCCGTTATCGGTAACTTCAACCATAATATTGTCTTCCAAATCGTGAAACGAAACCTGCACAAAGCCCTCCTTTTTACCGTATTTTATCCCGTTTACAATCAGGTTGGTCAGCACTTCCAGTATCCGGTTTCTGTCTGCTTTTACATAAACCGGTTTTACCGGCATATTTACAATTTCGAGCGCAATATCCCGTTCCTGTGCCTGCCAGTGTTCCATTTCAAACACATCTTTTACTGCTTTTATAATATCGAATTTTACCAAATTTAATTGCAGTTCTCCCGACTCGAGCTTGTTAATCGACTCCAGATCTTCCACAATTGAAATCATACGGTCGATGCTTTTTTCGGTGCGTTTCAGGTACAGCGTATTAATTTTAGGGTCTTCCAGGCCACCCTCGAGCAGTGTTAAAACATAACCCTGAATGTTGAAAATAGGCGTTTTTAACTCGTGCGATACATTGCCTACGAAGTCCTTTCGGTAACGTTCCAGCTCCTTTAACCGTTCAATCTCTTTCATTTGGGCTTTGGCCCATTCTTCCACTTCAAATTTTACATTCGATAAAAGATTGGTGGAATCGGAAGATTTTTCCGCCAGCTTTTTTCCGCTTAACGGAAGGTCTTTTATGGTTTTGTAAACCGGCCTTATTTTATCGGAAATGTATTTGTTAATGATAAAATTTATATAAAAAAAGGAAAGGAGAAAAAAAACGGCGGCAAAACCCAACATTACTAACGCACCCGGCGAAAACCACCATGCCAGGAACAGTATAACAACTGCCAGCGCCGTAAGCAGTAAAGAGATATAAAGGGTGAGTTGTCGCGAAGAGTAAGTTTTCATACCAGCCCGTTTTTGCATGTCAAAAATAAGAAAATAGCTTGTCTTTTCAGTTGTATTATTTTAATAATCTAATAATTAGGCTGCAAGTTGATTCATTTTTAAACGACCCCGGCATTTCAGCCGAAGCATTAATGAAAATTTGATGGATAGTTAATATTTTTTTAATATTTTAGACGACGATATGAACTTAATTCGCCATTATATTTGCCGGCCCTAAAAGTTAGATAATGGAAAATGTTTACCTTATCATTGTTGTTGTCCTCTTCGCACTGGCTATTTCCGATTTAGTTGTAGGTGTAAGTAACGATGCAGTAAATTTTCTCAATTCAGCATTTGGTTCGAAAGCAGCTCCCAAATGGCTCATTTTTCTGATGGCGGGACTGGGTGTGCTTATTGGCGCCACGTTTTCCAGTGGTATGATGGAGGTGGCCCGGAAAGGGATCTTCCACCCCGACATGTTTGTCTTTTCGGAAATTATGGTGATTTTCCTCGCTGTGATGATTACCGATATTATTCTGCTCGACATGTTTAATACCTTTGGAATGCCCACATCTACAACGGTTTCCATTGTTTTTGAATTACTTGGGTCGGCGGTGGCTGTTTCGCTGGTTAAAATCAAAAGTCTGGGTGGCTCACTTAGTGAATTGTCCACCTATATTAATTCTGAAAAAGCACTGGCTATTATTACCGGAATTTTATTGTCGGTACTTATTGCCTTTACCGTAGGAGCTATAGTGCAATACATTACCCGCCTTGTTTTTACGTTTAACTACCGGCAAAACATGAAGTACTTTGGTTCGCTGTTTGGCGGAGTTGCCATTACAGCCATTACCTATTTTATTCTCATAAAAGGTATCGACGGTTCTGCATTTGCAGAAATTAAAGTAGCCAACGGAGAAAAACTGGGTGAATGGGTAGTTGCACATACCGGCAAATTGTTGTTGTACAGCTTTGTAATCTGGGTTGTTCTTATTCAGCTACTTAAATGGTTGTTCAATATTAAAGTACTAAAAATCACTGTTTTAATTGGAACGTTTGCTTTGGCAATGGCTTTTGCAGGCAACGATTTGGTGAACTTTATCGGGGTTCCGCTGGCCGGCTACAATTCGTTTAAAGCCTGGATAACCGCCGGTGCAACCGCACCTGATGCATTCTCGATGGAAATGCTGGCCGGAAAAGTGGGCACGCCAACCTTCATGCTGCTCATTTCCGGTTTAATAATGATTTCCACCCTTATTTTTTCAAAAAAAGCACAATCAGTTGTAAATACATCGCTCGATTTATCGCGGCAAAACGAGGGGACTGAACGGTTTAACTCCAACCGGGTTGCCCGTGTTATTGTGCGAAGTTCGACCAGCTTTCAGAAAACCCTCGACAAGATTGTTCCACCTGCCATAACCCGGAAAATTCATTCGCGTTTCGAACCGGTTTCCACCGCATCGCCAAATCCCGACGCTCCTTCGTTCGACAAAATCAGGGCCTCGGTCAACCTGCTGGTGGCCAGTGTGCTGATTGCCATTGGAACTTCCTATAAACTACCGCTGTCCACAACTTACGTTACTTTTATGGTGGCAATGGGTACATCACTTTCCGACCGGGCATGGGGCCGCGACAGTGCCGTTTACCGGATTTCAGGTGTTTTTGCCGTTATCGGCGGCTGGTTTTTAACGGCCATTATTGCATTTTCGGTGGCAGCAGTTGTGGCCTGGATCATTTCAATCGGCGGCATGTTAATGATTGCGGTTTTTGTCGCCGTTGCCGTTTTTATGGTCATTCGCACCCACATGCTGTTCAAAAAAAGAAGCGCCATGGAAGTGGTGGATGAGGACGACACCATTACCGAAAAGGATGAAACAGAAAAGGTAATGGAGAAATGCCGGAAACAGGTTGTGAAATCGATTACGATGGCGAATAAAATCTATTCGGAAAGTATTGACAGTTTTCTGAAGGAAGAACGCTCGCAACTAAAAGAGTCGCTCAGCCTTAAAGACAATCTGAATAAAAAATCGAAAAAACAGAAAAACAAGGTACTGAATACCATCTCGAAAATAGAGGAAGATGTGGACTCGGGCCACTTTTATGTACAGGTTGTGGACTACCAGCGTGAGCTGGCCCACTCGTTGAATTTCCTTGTGGAGCCGCTTTTTGAACATGTGAACAACAACCATAAACCGTTTATTCAATCGCAAATTGATGAATTTGCCAACCTGAAATCGGAAATCAACAAATTTTTCAATTTTGC
>CAZXHP010000126.1:1694-11361 GCA_964639655.1 uncultured Mariniphaga sp. | reverse complement strand
ATCCATCCCTGGAAGTGCTTCACTTCTATCTCGTTTCGATCAACCTTTTCGCCACCGAATTCACCGTAACTGGCATGCAAGTTCAAACGTTGTTTACCTGGAAGCAGTTGCATCACTTTTTCCAGGTCGGCACGCATTTGCGCAATCGTTTTGGCTTTGCCCGGGTAATTTCCGGTTGACTGAATTCCGCCGCCCGACAACGTCGCATCAGGTGTTTCAAAACCTCCCACATCGTCGGTTTGCCAGCAATGCAAACTGATTACCACATCTTTCATTCGTTCAACAGCTTTTTCAGTATCCACTCCGATAGCTGCGTACTGTTCCTTAGCTAATTGATAAGCTTTTTCTATTCTTTCTTTATTTATCATTTTTCAATTCATTTTAATTACAACGGGTAACTAAACCGGTATTCACCCGAACCGAGCTTCAGTGTTACACTTCCATCATTTTGCCGGAAATTGATTGCTATATTTTTTACAGGCACAGCATTCATCAAAGTCTCGTTCAGGGACGCTGACGGGAGTGTAATAGTCGCTGTTGTATTCGCAGGGATGGTCACATCGTAAATCATCTGGGTTCCCTCAATTTTCCAGTCCGATTTAATTTCTCCGTACATTGATTTATAAACAGCTTTCGCATGAGTGAGGCCACCACCGGGATGCGGAGCCAGGAAAAAATGTTTGTATCCCGGATTTTCAGGATCGATTTGTATTCCGGCCACATAGTTGTACAACCATTCGCCAATGGCACCGTAAGCGTAATGGTTAAAGCTGTTCATGCCTGCACTCTGGAAAGTTCCGTCCGGTTTCTGACCATCCCAGCGTTCCCAAATGGTAGTGGCGCCCTGGGTTACAGGGTACAGCCATGAGGGATAATCTTTTCGGTTCAGCAGCATAAATGCCAAATCTTCGAATCCATGATCGGAAAGCGTTTTGCAGAGCAACGGAGTTCCCACAAAACCGGTGGTTAGGTGTTTAAATTTATCCACATCGCCAGCCAAATATTCAGCAGCTTTGGGGACAAGGTTTTCGGGAAAGAGATTGAATGCCAGCGCCAGCGAATAGGCCGTTTGTGTATGTGAAACCAATCTTCCTCCCGGAGTTACAAATTCATTTATAAAAGCGTTCTTCACTTTCCCTGAAAGTTCTGAGTACTTTTCAGCATCGCCTGATTTTCTCAGGATTTCTGCAATTTTGGCCAGCAATCCGCTTGAGTATGAAAAGTAGGCCGTTGCAATCAGGTCTTTTTCGGTGGTTGCACCGGGATAATCGGAACGGGTTGTTGCAAAAGCCAGCCAGTCGCCGTAATGGGTGTCGCCAATCCAGAGGTAATCGTCACCTGCCCTGTTTTTCATGTATTCCACCCAGGCTTTCATGCTGGAATACTGTTCTTCCAGAATCCGTTTATCGCCGTAAGCGAGGTAGGTTTGCCAGGGAACAATTATCGCTGCATCTGCCCAGGCAGTAGATCCGCCGGCTCCGTTCAGCACATCGGGCACCACATGATTCACTTTTCCGTCTGGTCCCTGGTCGGCAGCTACATCTTTCATCCATTTGGTATAAAACGGAGCTACATTAAAATTGAATGCGGCAGTGGGCGCAAACACCTGGGCGTCACCCGTCCATCCCAGCCGCTCATCGCGTTGCGGGCAATCGGTCGGAACGTCCAGAAAATTTCCTTTTTGTCCCCATTGAATGTTGTGTTGCAATTGATTAATCAGCGGATCGGAGCAGGCAAAAGATCCGGTCGGCTCCATGTCGGAATAAATTACTACCCCGGTGATATCATCCAAAGAGGGTGTTCCCGGATGATCTTCAATTTTTACAAACCTGAAACCATGAAATGTAAACCGGGGTTCATAAATTTCTTCACTCTCCCCTTTTAAAATGTAAACATCGGTTGCTTTGGCGGCACGCAGGTTTTCGATGTAAAAGTTACCGTCTTTGTCCAGCACTTCGGCAAACTTCAGTGTAACTTTGTCACCACGGTTACCATGTACTTTTAGCCGCACCCAGCCTACCATATTCTGGCCCATATCGAAAACCGTTTCACCTTTTGGTGTGGTAATAATTTCGATGGGAGAGATTTCTTCTACAGCTTTAACCGGAACACCCTGGGGTGCAATCAGTATATTTTTGGGGTGATCAAATTTTGCTACAGTTCCCCAGTTACTGTCGTTAAAACCGGTAGTTGCCCAACCCGGTATTTCCAGCCGTGCGTCGTAGGTTTCACCGTTGTAAATATCGGAGAAAATAATCGGGCCGGTGGTCGCTTTCCAGTTTTCGTCGGTGCCAATCGTTTCGGTTGTGCCGTCAGAATAAGTAATATGAAGTTGCGCAATCAGCGCCAGTTTATCGCCATAATAGTTGCGTTGATCTCTGAATCCGATATTTCCCCTGTACCAGCCGTCACCCAGAATAGCTCCCAGCGCGTTGTCAGACTTCAACATAGACGTTACATCGTAAGTCTGGTATTGAATACGATTTTTATAACTGGTCCAGCCGGGCGTAAACAGTTCGTCGCCCACTTTTTCGCCGTTGAGGTAAAGTTCGTATAAACCCAGCGCAGAGACATAAATCCTTGCAGACTTTACTTTTTTTACAGCAGAAAATTCTTTCCGCAAAAAGTGACTGGGTTTTGAACCTTCCATCTCTTTTTCTTTTTCCATGGTAATCCATGAAGCAGTCCAAAGTTCGGGTTGGGTGAGTCCCATTTCCCAATACGCAGGTTCGCTCCATTTTGCGGCCTTGTTTTGATTGTCCCAAATGCGCACCTGCCAGTAAACCCGCTGCATCGGTTCAAGTTCCGGTCCCTGGTATTCCACATTCACCGACTGGCTGCTATTTACTTTTCCCGAGTCCCAAATCAGTCTGTTTTTCCTGTTCAAATTCGAAGGTGAATCAGCTACCCTGATTTCGTAAGCCGTTTGGAGCACATTTTCTTTGTCGGAAACAATTTTCCAGCCTAATCGCGGATTTTGAACGTCGATACCCACCGGATTGGTGTGGTATTCACAAATCAATTCTTCTACCGAGGTACTTCCTGCAGCAGAAACAGTTAAACTGCTGAACAAAAAAACAGCAGTAAATAATTTTACCCAATGAATTATTCGTTTCATAATTGTATTGTTTTAGTTAATACTTCATTATTCCAAATAAAAAACCTCTTTCAAAGGTACGGATACCGGAGAATTATCCGGGTTTGTTGGCATAATATCTGCCATAAATTTCCACCATTTTTTTACGATTTCGGTTTTTCCCAAATCCTGCGAACCACCCTCGCCGCTCACTTTCTGAAAGGCAAACAACGTGTTGGTTTCTTCATCCAGAAAGATTGAATATTCGCTTACTCCTGCCTCTTTTAAAAGCTTTTTCAGTTCTGGCCATATTTGGTCGTGCCGTTCTTTGTATTCTTCCTTTTGCCCTTCGTTGAGGTACATTTTAAATGCTATTCGTTGCATGGTTAAATGGTTTTAATTAAAATACTCACTTTTGGAAATGCCCATGATAATTACAGATAACAAAATCAATCCGATGCCCCAATAAATGGTGGCAAGTGTCTTTTTTGAAACGCCTGCCCATTCCTTGCGCCAAAATCCCCAAAAATTTGCAGTTAGAATAATAGTGGACATGTGCAAAATCCACGAGCTGGCGCCACTGCCAATTTTAGTTTCTCCCATTCCGTAAAAAAAGAATTGCAGGAACCAGGTAGTTCCGGCCAGGGCACAAAACAGGTAATTTTTTAATAATGGGGTTTTTGTATCAACAAAATCGCCGCCTGTTTTATTTTTCAGAATCAGGGCCACAGACCAAATCAGATTGGTTGTTAAACCGCCCCAAAGAATGACTAAAAAGATGATGTTGTTTTCAAACAAATATTTGCCATCGCTAACAAAAGCAAAATTATTGGAAACCGCAATGGCTCGGACTGATTCCCCCATCTCTTTTCCGGCGTCGATACCAAAGCTGAAAAAAGCACTCAAAACACCCGAAATCACCGCAATTATTAAGCCTGTAGTCAGTTTAAATTCTCTGTTAACTCCCTCTTTCACATGGGCCAATTCTCTGTCTTTCATCAAACCTGCTTTGCCACTTAACACAATGCCAACCATCAAAACAACAATCCCGAATAAAATTATTCGCCCGCTGGTGGTTGCCAGCAAATCAGTAAAGGAATCACCCGCCGGAAGAATTTCACCCAAATTGCCAACGTTGCGGAGAACTGGTAAACCCAAAGACCCCACCAAAGAAGTAATTCCAAGCAAAACCGAATTGCCCAGCGACATTCCAAGATATCGAATACCTAAACCATACGTTAGTCCGCCAATTCCCCAAAGCACACCAAGGAAATAGGTCAGGCGAATGGTAGAAGAATCGGTAGCCAATATTATATCCTGCCAACCGGGAGACGTAATTGCCGTGGCTATATAGGGCATAATTAACCATGAAAAAAGACCCCCTGTAATCCAGTATATTTCCCATCGCCATTTCCTCACCAGATTATATGGCATATACCAACTTCCCGATGACGCACCTCCCAAAGAGTGAAATAAAATTCCAAGAATTGCCTGCATTTTTCAGAACATTTTAAAGTTTAACCAATTGAATTTGCTATTTTTGATTTTAATTTCCGGTAAAGCTAAACAATGAAAGATGCAGATTCAATGCACAAAATGATTCACTGTTTGTATTTTTTGACACTTTAATATGAAACAATTCATAAAATATTTGGCAACGGGTGCCGAGGATGTGAACTGGGGAATTTACCTGAATACGGCAGGCTCTTTAACCATTCCTCAAAAAACAGATTATCCGCCTAAAGAACACCCCAGCGGATACTATTTTACCTGGGAGCAGGGACGGGAGCTACAGGAATACCAACTCAATTATATTACCGAAGGAGAAGGACTATTCGAAAACAGAACAGGTAGTTTTCCTGTAAAAACCGGTAGTTTACTGGTTATTTTTCCGGGAATTTGGCACCGGTACAAGCCAAATTTTCAGAGCGGCTGGACAGAAAATTACATCGGTTTTAATGGGGAAGCGGTAAAAAAATTTATGACACACAGTATTTTCGCACCAGACCGGCCGGTAATTCAGGTTGGAGAACGGGAAGAAATACTCGACACTTTTCTGAAAATTTTTGATTTGGTTGAAAAAGAACAACCCGGATTTCAGCATATTGCATCCGGTCTTATTATTAAACTATTGGGATATCTGGTAGCATTCGAAAAGCAAAAAGAGTTTTCGGGAAAAAAAATTGCCGAAGTAATAGAGGAAGCCCGCTATCAAATGCGCAGCGAGGTTGGCCGGAATTTCGATTTGGAAAATTTTGCAGCAGAAAACAACATCGGCTACTCGTGGTTTCGCCGGATGTTTAAAAATTACACCGGATTATCACCACGGCAATATTGCCTTCAACTAAAAATAATGCGGGCGAAGGAATTGCTGCTCAGCACCGAACTTTCTGTAAAAGAAATCAGTTACCAACTGGGTTTCGAATCAATCCACTATTTCAGCCGGATGTTTAAACAAAAGACCGGCAACAGTCCAAGTGAATTCAGAAGTTAAGTCGGTTTTACCGCTTTAGCCACCAAAGGAATGTGTTTTCCACCGAAAGGTTCCTCTTTGAAATTTGCAAACAAATCAACAGATTTAAATCCGGCATTATCCAGCAGCGCTGTCAGTTCGCTGCTTTTTAAGGCCAACAGCGGCGTTTCATTAATAATTACTTCTCCTTCTTTTTTTAAATGCAGTTCAGTTTTAAAAGAAATCAACGGACTGTTTGCCTTAAAAACATAGTTTCGCACAAACTTAATGTTATCAGACTCAATCTGCGGAAGTTCAGAAATCTTTTCAGAAATGATATAATCGTAATTCAGGATTTGCAGCAGAAATAATCCGCCGGATTTTAATACGGTGTGCACTCCGCGTAACATTTCAGAAATAAGTTCCTGAGACGGCAAGTGCACCAGCGTGTTGCCAAAACAAAGCACCATGTCGAAAGTTTCGGGTTGAAATTCATTTTGCAACTCAAGCATGTTGCCTTTTCGAAAAGTGAGTTTTGGATGCACTTTCCCGGCTTTTGCCTGTTTCAGCAAGTCTTCATTCAGGTCGATTCCGGTAACATCAGCGCCCGATTTCGCCAGTTGAAAAGCCAGCTCGCCGGTGGCGCAGCCGATATCCAGAATTTTCCGCCCGGTTAAATCAACGGAATGTCTTTTCACAAACTGAAGTTGTGCCGGATTGTACGGAAATATTTCCGAATAATATTTCGAAATGGAGGAATAGAATTTATTTTGAGTTTCTGCCATAACCTTTGTATTAAGGAATACAAAATAAATATTTAAAATCAGACGCCGACAAAACTTTCAGCAAACGAACCGGAAAAAACTTCGATTCCGGCAAAAAACAATCTTTAACCTAAAAGGACAATTTAATTACAAATAACAACAACTGACATATTATAATTTAGAATTTATTCGGATATTGTAGGAGTGGAATCAATAATTAAATTCAAAAAAATGAAAACTTTATTTCAAAGACTAATTGTTTTTGTTTTGCTGATTGGTTTCATCCAGGCATGTGATGAACCACTCGTTGAAGAACAAATGATGGACGACGTGGAGCTGAAATCAGCTCAGAATGGAAAAGCAAGCTATATTGTTGTTTTAAACGACGAAGAGCTTAACAGTGAACTCGCAAACCTGAAAGGTTACGAAATGCGACAACAGGCTGCTCAAAAAACTGCTGAAAAAGTGATGAAACGCGCCGGAATAACTGATGGCGAACTGGGTTTTGTTTACGGAACAGCCATCAAAGGTTTTTCTGTAAAAATTCCGCCGGGACAGTTGAAAAAACTGGAAAATGATCCATCCGTTTTGCGTGTATCCGAAGACCAAATTATAACATTGATTGAACCGAGTGCCAAACCGGGTGGTGGCGATGTTCAGGCCACTGCCCAAACCACCCCGTGGGGAATTTCCCGTGTAGCTGGCGGAGCAAATTACTCAGGCTCTAATGTGGCCTGGATAATCGATACCGGCATCGATTTGGATCATCCTGATTTGAATGTGGATGCAAAAAGAAGTGCCTGGTTTGTAAGTCGGGTAAGTTCAGCGAACGACGATAATGGCCATGGCACTCACGTTGCCGGAACAATTGCAGCCATCGACAATACAATAGGTGTGGTTGGGGTGGCTGCTGGTGCAACTGTAATTCCGGTAAAAGTACTCGACCGCAGGGGAAGTGGTTACATGTCGTGGATTATTGGCGGGGTTGATTATGTGGCCGAAAAAGGTAAATCAGGGGATGTGGCAAACATGAGTCTTGGAGGAAGTAAATACGACCTTTTGAACGATGCTGTTATCGCGGCAGCAGCAAAAGGAATTAAATTTTCGCTTGCGGCAGGCAATGAAAGTACTCATGCAGGAACAAAATCACCGGCAAGTGCAAACGGTACCAATATTTACACCATTTCTGCCATGGCGCAGGGCGATGTCTGGGCTTCCTATTCCAATTACGGCAATCCACCAATTGACTTCTGTGCACCTGGTTCAAGCATTTTTTCCACTTACAAGGATGGCGGATATGCCACGGCCAGCGGAACATCGATGGCAGCTCCGCATGTGGCGGGAATTTTACTGCTTGGCAATGTAAAAACTGATGGATACGTCAATGGTGATCCTGATGGTAATCCGGATCCCATTGCAAGCGTTAGCGGTGGGGGAACAACACCAACAAACGATCCTCCTGTTGCCAGTTTCACCTATTCTGTTAACGAATTAAAAGTTGATTTCACTGATACAAGTACGGACTCTGACGGCACCATTCAATCAAGAAGCTGGAATTTTGGAGATGGAAATACATCAACAGCACAAAATCCGGAACATAGTTATGTCGCAAACGGAACTTACACTGTAACACTTATCGTTACTGATGATGATGGAGCAACCGGAACTGTTTCGAAAAATGTAACCGTTTCAAGTTCAACAACAAATGAAGCACCAGTAATTACCAACTTTTCGTTGGCAAATACAAGCAACCCGGCCATGAAACGCGTACAGGTAAGTTGGAGTGTTACGGACGGTGATGGCGATTTAAAAACCGTTGAAACCCAATTAACCGGACCGGGAACCGCCAGCGCTGTTTCCAATGTAAGTGGTTCGTCTGCCAGTGGCGTACATGAATTATCGGTAAAAAAAGGCAGTAGCGGAGAATACAAGGTAACCATAACTGTAACCGATGTTGCCGGCAACAGTACTACTAAATCTCAAAATATCACATTGTAGGAATTCATTCTTCGTTGTAAGGTAAAAAAGGATGGGAAAGAGTTTTGTACCATCCTTTTTTTTTGTTATCAAAAATACACTCTTTGATGCAAATAACCTTGGTGTATGAAGTTATATCTGGCGTTACAGAAAGAAAACCTTCTTTCAAAAACATTGTTTATGGAAAAAATTAACGGCTTAAGCTGATATACATCGCGTTTTTTTTTGCCCCCGGCTTAAGCCGGGGGTTAAATTTGAAGAGAAAATGAATTTAATTTTTACCTGATAATAGTGTTTCCAAAAAAATTCATGCCATTTTGTCTTTATATTCCAATTCCCTATTTTTGCGGCGCAAATTTTTGAATTTGAACCATGCAGTTATACAATAAAATAAACAGGGAGGAACTGAAAAAGCGCCTGATGGAGGAAGTCTTCCGACGGAAAACGATTTCCTTTTACAAATACCATTATCTGGAAAATCCGCAGGAATTCCGCGATAACATTTACCGCGACTGGTTTGCGCTGGATTGTTTCGGGCGCATTTACGTGGCGCGCGAAGGAATTAATGCGCAAATGAGCGTGCCCGAACATCATTTTGAAGCATTCCTGAAAACGCTGGAAAAATATGATATTCTGAAAAACATTCCCATTAAATATGCCATTGAAGACGACGGAAAATCGTTTTACAAACTCACCATAAAAGTGCGTCCCAAACTGGTTGCCGACGGGCTGGACGACGGCTCCTACGATGTAACCAACGTAGGCAAACACCTGAGTGGGCTGGAATTTCACCACCTCATCGGGCAGGGAAACACGGTAGTGGTGGATATGCGCAATTTTTACGAAAGTGAAATCGGGCATTTCGAAGGCGCCATTTGCCCCCGGGCTGACACGTTCAGGGAAGAGCTGGAAATAACAACCGACCTGTTACAGGACAAAAAAGATAAAAAAATACTGCTGTATTGCACTGGCGGAATCCGCTGCGAAAAAGCCAGCGCCTACCTGAAAAACCAGGGATTTGAAGACGTGAACCAACTGCATGGCGGCGTGCTGGAATATGCCCGCCAAATCAAATCGGCCAACCTCCAATCGAAATTTATCGGCAAAAATTTTGTGTTCGACGAACGGCTGGGCGAAAGCGTAAACGGGCAAATTATTTCCCACTGCCACCAGTGCGGCAAACCGTGTGACACCCACACCAACTGCGCCAACAACAGTTGCCACCTGCTTTTTATTCAGTGCGAAGCATGTAAAACCAAATACGACGGTTGCTGCACTCCGGAATGTGCCGAAGAAAAAGCCGGAAAGTCACAGGTATTAAAAGAAAAACGTTTCATTTTCGGGAACAGCCGCAAGTATCGTAAAAGTTTGGCATTGGTGAGAGCAGAAACCGAAAAT
>CAZXHP010000126.1:0-1594 GCA_964639655.1 uncultured Mariniphaga sp. | reverse complement strand
AACATGGGCTGTCCGGTAAAAAAAGTGATAAAAACCGGCAGTTGCAGTGCGCTGATTGGCGAACCGGAACTGGCCAAAGAAATTATTCTGGCCACAAAGGAAGGAACCCACCTTCCGGTGAGCGTAAAAACCCGCACGGGAATTAAAGCACATCAAACTGAAGAATGGATCGCCCACTTGCTGGAAACCGACCCCGCAGCAATAATTTTACACGGCCGCACCCAGCGCATGCAAAGCGAAGGCGATGCCGACTGGAGCGAAATTGCCAAAGCCGTTCAGGTAAAAAACCAAATCAATCTAAACATTCCCATTCACGGCAATGGCGATGTGTTTTCGTATGCCGATGGGTTGAAAAAAGCGAAAGAAACCGGCGTTGACGGCGTGATGACTGGGCGCGGAATTTTTCAGAATCCGTGGTTTTTTAATCCCGGAAAAACGGAAATTACAATGGAAGAACGGATTACCAAACTGTTGGAACATACCCGGCTGTTTGAACAAACCTGGGGTGGTATAAAAAACTTCAACATCCTGAAACGGTTTTACAAAATTTATCTGAACAGTTTTCCCGGTGCGGCAAAAATACGCGCCGATTTGATGGAAGTAAAAAACTACGAAGAAGTTTATCGCTATTTCAACTCAGAAAAGTGACGTTTGTCCTTCATTTTCCGGTATTCATTGATTTTATTTACCCCCTGTTGTAACAATTGGTTCAACAGGTCATCAAATAGAAAAAATCAAATCAACTAAAAATGAAACAGGTAGTTTATTTCTTTGCCTTTTTTCTGTTCATTTCGTGCAACAATTCTAAAACCCGGATTTACCAGTGGCGGGGCGAAAACCGTACAGGCGTTTTCCCTGAAAAAAATTTACTTGCTGAATGGCCCGAAAACGGCCCGGAGGAAATCTGGTTTGCCGAAGGAATTGGGAACGGCTACGGCTCGCCTACTGTCACCGAAAATGAATTGTTTGTTACCGGTGAAATTGACAGCCTGGCCCGGATGTTTTGTTTCAGTTTAAATGGTGAATTGAAATGGAAAAAAGATTTCGGAAAAGAGTGGGCGAAACATTACCCCGGGTCGCGATCAGCGCCCACTGTGGTTGACGATATGATTTATGTGAACTCCGGCGCTGGAACCATTTCATGCCTGAACCGCGAAGATGGAACCCTCGTTTGGCAAAAAGATTATGTGAAAGATTTTGACGCCATTTTCCCGATGCACGGTTTTTCGGAAGCACCGGTTGTGAGCGGCAACAAGGTTTTTTGTACGCCCGGTGGACCAGAAAACAATGTTGTTGCATTGGACCGTTTTACAGGTGAACTGATTTGGTCGTGCAAAGGAATGGGCGAACAAATGGGCTATAATCCCGGAAATCTGATTGAACTGCCGTCCAGGAAAATTTATGTGACCTTTTCTGCCTATCATTTACTGGGAATTGATACAGAAACCGGAGAACTCCTCTGGACGCACATGCAGGATAACACACCGGTGGAAAAAAGGGAACCCGGCATCGGCGATACGCACAGCAACAATGTGATTTTTGACGATGGATTTATTTATTATGCGGTGGGCGACGGTAACCGCGGCGTAAAACT
>CAZXHP010000125.1:3964-11481 GCA_964639655.1 uncultured Mariniphaga sp. | reverse complement strand
ACCTGATTGCATCAGGTGATATTGAAACAGGTGTTGGCAAAAAAGGTCCGATAGGGTTATTTGGTTTTTTGTATTAGGCAGATTATTTTCTGATAAATCATCGAATTTTTCTAAATTTGATGGCATTAACAACATCTTTTATGACTAAAAGAGAACAAATATTGTCCAAAATAAAAGAATTGATTTCAAATAAAGAACCTGGTGCTGACATCATTCTTTTTGGGTCGAGGGCAAGGAATGATTTTCATGCCGATTCTGATTGGGACATTCTGGTTTTAATGGATAAAGACAAAATTAGTTTAGCGGATGAACAATCCCTGAGGCATTCTTTATATGATATTGAATTGGATACAGGAGAAGTTTTATCGCTTCTGATATATTCAAAAAATGAGTGGAATAGTAAATTAAAAGTTACACCATTATATAAAAATGTCAAAAAAGAGGGAGTAAAACTTTAAGGAGATTACGGTGATTTTTTCGATTTTGATGCAGAAAAGGTTATTCCTTTCGTGCCAAAAGTGGAAAAGTTTCTTGAGCTCGTAAAGGTTCTGATTAACAAAGATTAAAAACTCAGCTTTTAAAAGTAAGAACTATTCTTGTTTAAATTGAATTGAATTCAAGTTTCCCGTTTTTTCTTTTTCGCTGCCGGAAACAATACATTGTTCAGGATTAACCTGTACCCGGGAGAATTGGGGTACAAATTTAAATCGGTAGGCGGGTCGCCAACCAAATGGCGGTAATCTTCGGGATCGTGGCCTCCGTAAAAAGTCCAGAATCCTTTTCCTTTTTCGCCATGAATGTAACGTGCTTCGCGTGCCGGTTTGTTTTCTCCCAAAATTAACACATTGGGTTTTATCAGCTCTTTTCTGAATGCTGTGGTTTGTCCCATAAAACCTTTAATCATATTCCGGTGGTTTTGACACAACATGGTAGGAATGGGATCCCATTTGGCAGAGAATTCAAAAAGGGTAAAATAATCGGTTTCCCGGGTTACTCTCCGGGTATTGGTTACATCGATATTAGAAAATTCATAGACATTTGGGTCCATTTCGAGCTGAAAATTTTCGAAAGCAAAGGTTCTGGAAAAATCCAGGTGTTCCTGGGCATGCGGGTCGGCCGGATCACCGTCGAACATGGGGCCGCAAATGTCCAGTCCGGTGGCAGCCCGGGCAATGTCGTAAGTGTCGGTGGCTGCACACATGGCAAACAGAAATCCGCCGTTTACTACATATTTATCCATTTCGCGGGTAACAAATGCTTTCATTTCAGAAACCTTTAAAAATCCCAGTTTCTCAGCAAGTGCTTTGTTGATGCTCACATCCTGCTGGTACCAGGGCATGTGCTGATAAGTTCTCCAGAATTTTCCAAACTGCCCGGTAAAATCTTCGTGGTGGAGGTGCAGCCAGTCGTATTCCGCCAGTTTTCCATCCAGAATTTCTTCGTCGTAAATCTGGTCATATTCAATTTCGGCATAGGTAAGTACCAGCGTAACGGCGTCGTCCCAGGGCAATTTATTGGGCGGGGTATAGACTGCTATTTTTGGCGCTTTATTCATGCTCACGGCATCCTGGTTAACTTCCGGCTGTGCAATTTCATTGAGCATAGCCGAAGCCTGTGCATCGGTAATGGTTTCAAACGAAACGCCACGCACCACGCATTCGTTTTCAATCTCGGGATGGTGTTGCACGAGAAAACTGCCACCCCGGTAATTGAGCAGCCACTTTACTTCCACATCGCGCTGAAGCACCCACCAGGCAATACCATACGATTTGAGGTGGTTACGCTGGCTGTCGTCCATGGGAATAAGCAGCTGAATAGCATTGGTCTGAATGAAAAATACCCAAAATCCGAACATCAGTATTATTTTGTTTTTCATAGCTGTTTTCATTATCTGATAAAATACAAATATTGGATTTTTTCATGCATTTTTTGTTATCGGTGGCCAGTTTTTTGGTTTCTTTCTTTACCGGAATACCGCAGAATATATGATTAAATCCCGATCGCCCCGATAGCTATCGGGGGGGAACGCGCCACCCGATGAGCACCGAAACAAAGTAATTCCTGGGATTTCCCGGGTAATAATACCTCGGCTGGGCAGTACCAAAAGCCGGTGCGTTAACAGCCAGCATAGAAGCACAATGTACATCGAAAATATTCTGAATGCCAGCCTTAATCTCCAGATTTAAAGTGTTGGTTCGCCCGCTGTATTTTACTTCGAGGTTGGCAAGTCCGTAAGGTTCGGTGAAATCTGTATTGGCATCGTTAACGGGCATTTTCCCGGTAGAACGGTGCCAGGCCCTGAACCCGATGTTTTTTACTGGTTGAAAATTACCTGCCAGCAGCCAGGTAGTGCGGGTGGTGCCGGGGAGCAGGTTTTCCGAGTAATCATTGTCACCATCCACAAAATCCTTGAAATGGTAGTTCGACAGTGTTGCATTTCCGTTTACCGAAAGCGACGGGTAAGTGCCGGGATTTAGAATCGTCCATGTTAATTCTGCTTCCAATCCGGGATGCAGCGATTTTCCGGCATTTACACCCACGTAGGCGTCTTCGCCGGTGCGGCGTGCAACCAGCAGGTTTTTGATGTATATCCGGTAGTAACTTACGGTAGCCCTGAGCCGGTTGTTCCAGTCGGCGCGCATACCGGCTTCCATGTTCCAGCCGCTTTCCGGTTTAATATCGGGATTGATTTGTCCTTCGGGTAAAAGCGTTTCTTCAAACGAAGGCGTGGAAAATCCATGGCTTACGTTTCCAAAAAACGAAACGTCGTTTGAAACCCGGTAATTGGCGCCAATACGCGGCGAAAGTACAGGTTGGTAAGTACGTTTTCCCGATTTGTCGCCATCTGCCCGATAATTATCGGTATAATCGAAACGCGTCAGATTGCCGTTAATTCCTGTCGAAAGGAAAAGTTTATTTCTAAAGTTCGCTTCTATTTGAAGGAACAGGTTCTCATACGAGCGTTTTTCATTGTTGTCTGAAAGTACTTCCTCCGGGTTGTCATTCGACCGGGTGGACCAGTTGTAATTTTCCCGAAAAAATTCAAGCCCCGATGTAAAAGTGAATTTAGAGGATTTACCGTTCACCGTTTTCTGGTAATAACCCCGCCAACCCAGATACTCCGAGTTTTCCAGCAGTAAATTGAAAGGCCGTGGTTCATCGGCGTCTCTGAAACTTCCGAAAACTGCTGCTGAAATTTTACTTTGGCTGCCGGTTTGCACATTCGCTGAAAGCCCCAGTTGCCCTTTGGTGTATGCTTCGTAACCCCGGATTCCCTGCCAGTTGGCTGCCGCTTTTTCCGGGGTCTCCATAAAAGTATTCAGGTCGATGGAACTGGGTATAAACGCCTTCATTTTGGTGAGTTTTATCAACACTTCCAGCTCTGTTTTTTCTGAAACGGAATATCCGGAATGAAGGGTCAGATTTGCCCGGTTGGTGGCGTTATTCTCTCGAAAACCCTGGCTGTTCAGCACAGAACCCAACGCGAAAACATCCAGGTTTCCCTGTTTAATTCCGGCTGAAAGGGTGTTTTTGTAAGTATTAAAAGAGGCGAAGGTGGATTGGTGACGCACAAAATCATTGCGCACACTTTTCGGATGAAAGAGAATGGTTCCACCCAGACCGGCTCCATACAAACTTGAAGAGGGTCCTTTGATAACCTCAACCCGTTGAATGGAAGAGTTTTCAAGGTCTTCAAGTACCGTTTCGCCATCGCCACCGGAAAGTGGAATTTCCCCGAAATACGCTTTTATTTTATTGGTGGCGTAAGGCGTTCGCGAACCGATGCCGCGGACAGTGAGTCGGTTGGTTGCAATAGTTCCGTTGTGCATTAAAACACCCGGAACCTGGTTCAGCGCCTCGACGGGCGTTAAAGCACTGCCTGTTTCCAGTTGCGTGGGAATAATTAAATTAATGGGAGCTGGTGTATTTCTCAGGTTGTAAGGCGAGCGGAAAGCTGTTACCGTAACTTCGTCAATTTCTCCTGAAAGTGCGGTGGTGTCCTGTAATGTAATTTTAACTGTATCAGCAGGTATTATTTCCCCGGAAATTCCATTAAAAGGCAAGAATGATACTAAAATCAAAAAAATATGCAGTTTCATTTCAATAAAAACTTGTTAAATATTGGCTGAATTTTGTTTTTTGTTATTTTAACAACATTAAATGTTAAAGTTAATACAATGAATAAACTGATTGTTTTGTTCGCGCTTTTTTTTGCTTTTTCTACATCGGCACAGGAACATCCCAATCCTGTAACCCTTGAGCCGGGCGCCAAAGCCATCGATTTCAACCTGAAAGGAGTGGATGGAAATATGGTTTCACTCCGTTCGTTTAAAGTTGCCAAAGTGCTGGTTTTCATTTTCAGCGCGCCGCATTGCCCAACTGCACAGGCCTATGAAAACCGCATCATCGCTATTCAAAACGAATTCCGGAAGAAAGGCGTTCAGGTGGTCATGATTAATCCAAACGATCCCAATGCGGTTTGTCTGGAAGAAATGGGGTACTCCGATATGGGCGATTCGTTTGACGATATGGTGGTGAGAGCCAATGATAAAGATTACAACTTCCCGTTTCTTTATGACGGCGATACCGAAGAAATGTCCATCGCTTACGGACCGGTTGCCACGCCACACGCTTTTGTTTTCGATGAAAACCGCATTTTGCGATATGTGGGAAGGATTGACGACAATGAAAAGATTGGTGCGGCAAAACAACACGATTTGCGCAATGCCATTGAGGCGGTTCTGGATGGGAAAGAACCGCCGGTTACCCAAACCAAAGTTTTTGGCTGTTCGGTGAAATGGAAATGGAAAAACGACTGGCGTAAAAAACTGGATGCCGACTGGGCCAAAAAAGAGGTTCCGCTGGAAAATCTTTCGGTGGAAGGGCTGAAAAAGCTGGTAAAAAACGATTCGGATAAACTGCGTTTAATCAATATCTGGGCAACCTGGTGCGGGCCGTGCATTGCCGAATTCGACGAACTTGTAGATACCTACCGCATGTACATGGGCCGCGATTTTGAAATGTACACCATCAGCACCGACCGATTAAATATCAGGGAAAAAGTACAGGATTTTCTGCAGAAAAAAGAAGCGGCCATTAGCAATAATTTCATTTTCGAATCGGAAAACCGGTACGACCTGATTGAAAACCTCGATGAAAAATGGCAGGGAGAAATTCCCTACACGGTTATTGTTGAACCAGGTGGTGAAATTGTTTACCGCAGTTCTGGGGGCTTAAATTTCAGGGAGTTGCGCAAAGCCATTGTGGAGCACCCGATGATTGGCCGCTATTACTGAATTTCCGGATTCAGACAATCGGCTGTTTTTTTTCCGGTTAACAGATTGAAAAGGTTCAGTGCCGCCCGCTTTTGCAGCTCCTGCGCTGCGCGGTCGGAATACCAGGCATAATGCCCGGTACAAATGGTATGCGGATGGTTGATGAGCGGCTTTTGAGCTTCGGTTACCGGTTCGTTTTCAAAAACATCCAGTCCGGCACTGTGAATTTGACCAGTGTTTAAAGCCTTCAGTAAAGCAGTTTCATTCACCACTTCGCCGCGGGAAGTATTCACAACAACCGGCTTTTTTTTCATTTTTCCGAATGCTTCGCTGTTTAGCAAACGGGTGGTTTCTTCGGTTAAATTGCAGTGAACACTGATGATATCTGACTTTTGCAACAATTCGTCCAGTGAAACTTTCTGAACACTCAGACTGTCGAAATAATGTTGCGGTTTGTATGGATCAGAAGCAATGATTTCGCGAAAAAGGAGTGTGGCTTTTTTGCTGAGTTCGCTGCCGATGCGCCCCAGTCCGATGATGCCAAGCGTTTTGTCGTGCAGTTCAAAAATATTTTCCACCGGCGGAGCGGCAAACTTTGTTGTTATTTGCTTTTTCGGATCCCACATTCCGCGGCTGCAAATGAGCAACATAGTCAGCGCATGATCGGAAACCGAATGGCTGGCATATCCCTGCACATTGGCAACCTTTACGCCAAAACGGGTGCAGGCATCAACATCGATGTTGTCGTAGCCCACACCGTATCGAACTACGGCTTTCAGGTTTTTCATTTCCGAAAGAAATTCAGTATCGATGGTTGTATGCCGGACCAGAATACCGTGGGCTTCCCGGGCAAATGCCATTTTTTCAGCTTTTTCACCTTTATATGAGGGATGAATTTTCAAGTTGAACCCACTTCCTTCGAAAAGCGATTTTTCAAAAGCATAGGATTTGTATCCGGAATCGAGAATGACGATATTCATAACGCTTTTCAGCTTTCTTCGAGTACTTCATTGATTCTGTCCACCACTTTTTTCGCCAGTTCCCGGCTTCCTTCCTCGGTAAAATGAACGTTGTTCGGGCGCTGTAATTCTGCCATCCGGGGTACCATAAAAGCATGAAGATTGTTTATCAATATTCCGTTTTTGTTCATGATTTTAACGGCCACCTGGTTGTATTTTTGCGGCATTCCCGGTTTGCGTAGCGGCCCTTCCACTGAGTCGGGGTAGGGTGTGGTGGTGGCGAAAATAAGTTTTGCGCCGGTGGCTTTCAGCTTTTCAACAATAAATTCAAGATTTTTTTTGTACTGTTTGCGGTTTGCCTGCTGCGGATGTTTCGGATTCTGGCTGTTCTTTCCTGTGACAGGATCGACGTGTTTGATATCGTGCAGGCCAAAATTGAAATGGATAACGTCCCATTGGGACCCGGAGTTTGAAACTCCTGACTTTTTGCCGGAATTCAGCCAACGATCAATATTTTCAACTCCATTTGTTGTCCCCTGGCAGTTTTCCGGTTTCCCGTCTTCAAACAGCGGGCGGAAAACATTTGCTTTTCCTTTTAAATATTCCTGAACAAAAGGTGTGTAGCCGATTGAAATGGAATCGCCAAGAATCAAAACATTGGGTAAATCGTTCTGAAAAAAATTGACCACGGAATTTGGCCAAACCACGAGCGGCGAAAACATCAGGGTTTTTTGCAAAAAGTCTCTTCTTGTAGCCATATTTTGAAGGATTTGAATGTCAATGAATAGAAATTGGTTTATTGCTGCTAATCTAATAAATCTGTTTTTGAAAATTACGTATTTGAATGGAATTATCTATTTTAGACGAAAATAGCTGAAACAATCATTTTTATTTTTATCAAAAATCGGATTGAAATGCAAACTCAACCAGTCGCTTTTTTATTTTTTCTTTTTTTTCTTTTTGGATCTTGCAAACAAGAAAAAGTAATCTGGCCCGAATCTACACAGGAATCGAAACCCTGGACGCGTTGGTGGTGGCCGGGCAATGCGGTTGACAAGGAAAACATCAGCCGTGAATTACAGGAAATGGCTGCTGCCGGAATTGGCGGTGTGGAAATCACTTCCATTTATGGTGTTCAGGGAGAAGAGGATCGATTTATCGAATACCTTACGCCTGAATTTTCGGAAATACTGAAATTCACCATCGATGAAGCAAACAAACTGGGAATGGGCGTGGATTTGCCTCCCGGAAGCGGCTGGCGCTGCGGCGGGCCGTTTGTGCC
>CAZXHP010000125.1:0-3864 GCA_964639655.1 uncultured Mariniphaga sp. | reverse complement strand
ATTACCGAATGGTATCTGAACGAATTTTGGAAACAGCTTGGCATTGACGAAGGGATGATTCGCTGCTTTTTTCACGATTCGTTTGAATACACCGGCGATTTTACAACTCACTTCACTGAAGAATTTAAAGACCGGCGTGGGTACGATTTGGCAGAATACCTGCATGTGCTGGCAGGTGACAGCGAAGATGCTGAAACAATTGCCCGTGTAAAATCGGATTACCGGGAAACACTGTCGGATTTGGTGCTGGAATCCTTCATTCAACCCATGACCCGCTGGGCGAATCGCAGAGGAAGCATGAACCGCAACCAGGCGCACGGATCGCCCGGAAATATCCTCGACCTGTATGCAGCCTGTGATATTCCCGAAACCGAAATCTTCCGTAGGGTTGCACCGGGTTCTGCCGATATTCTGGTCAACAAATTTGCATCGTCGGCAGCCCATGTCACCCGGCAAAAACTGGTTTCCTCGGAATGTTTTACCTGGCTCGACGACCACTGGACGGTTACTCCGGCAGATATGATGCGGGCTACCAACCGGTTTTTCCTTTCGGGAGTTAACCACATGTTTTTTCACGGAACATGTTATTCGCCTGCTGATGTCGAATGGCCGGGATGGTTGTTTTACGCATCAACACAGTTGAACAACCGCAATCCGCTCTGGCGCGAAATGCCCGCGTTGTTTAAATACATCGAACGTTCACAAACTCTTTTACAGCAATCCAAACCACAAAATGACCTGCTGGTTTACTGGCCGTATTTCGACGTTGCTGCCAGCGACGGCCGGCTTTTTAACAATCTGAACATCGATGGTGGCGACAATGCCCGCTGGTTCAGGGACTATCCGTTCGATAAACTCACAAGAAGTTTGCTGGACGCCGGTTACAGTTTTGATTATATTTCAGATAAACAATTGTTGAATTGTGAAATGGTAAACGGTGAAATTGTAACTCAGGGAGAAACTCAGTACAAAGCGATTTTGCTCCCGGAGACAAAATACATTCCGGTGGAAACCCAGAAAAAGCTGGTTGATTTTGTGGACGAAGGAGGAAAGGTTTATTTTGATAAACAGCTCCCGGAAAGTGTTCCGGGAATGTTTAATCTGAAAGAAAGAGAAAACCAACTGGCAGAATTGAAATCATCTTCTGATTTAAAAAATTATGTGGGTGATGTTTTTGAATTGCTTGACAATGCTGGTATTTCTGCAGAAAAATCGCTTGCTGAAAAAGGTTTTTACCACCTGAAAATGAAACGAAACGGAGAAGACTGGTACATGGTTTTTAATTTAGGAACAGAACCATTAAATGATTGGGTAGAATTGAATGCCGAAGCAAAATCGTACCTTTTCTATTTTCCTGAAACCGGAGAAATTGCAAGAGCTGAAAATAAGGGAAACGCCGTGCGCGTTCAACTGGAGCCTGAACGAATTGTGTTTATTCGCTGCACAGAAAAAAATACGGACGCGGCTGAATTCATTTATGCAGAACCTGAGGCAGAAAGCAAGGTAATTGAAGGATTGTGGAAAATCAGTTTTGTGGAAGGCGGACCGGTTTTTCCGGGTGATATTGCAACAGACAAACTGATTTCGTGGACAGAACCTGGAGAGGCAGAAACTTCACGTTTTGCCGGAACAGCCCGCTATTCCATTGAATTTGACTGGAAAAGCCAAAGTTCAGCTGGTTTGCTCGACCTTGGTGATGTGAAAGATTGTGCCCGTGTAAAACTGAACGGAAAGGATTTTGGAACCCTTTTGGGACCCGCATTCAAAGTAACAGTGGACAACCTTCAGCCGGGTAAAAATCTGCTGGAAGCGGAAGTAACCAACGTTACAGCCAACCGTATCCGCGATATGGATATTCGCGGGGTGAACTGGAAAAAATTTCACGATATTAATTTTGTAAATATTGAATACCAGCCATTCGATGCATCGGGGTGGGATGTAAAAGAGGCAGGGTTAATGGAGAAAGTCGTAATAATTCCGTTCTAATTTTTCACAGAAGATTTTCGGATAACCAATTCCGTTGGCAAAACAACCTGTTCAGTAAAAGAGTTTCCTTTTTCAATCCACTGAAAAAACAGCCGTGCAGCTTCCTGTCCCATCTGAAAAGTGGGGTGAGTGACTGAGGTAAGTGCAGGTTCTACTACAGTAGAATGAAACTCGTCGGTGAATCCTACCAAAGCAATGTCATCCGGAATTTTTAGCCCATGCTTTTTTATCTCCTTCATGGCGGCAAAGGCTATGGTGTCGTTAATTCCAAAAATGGCGTCGGGTTTTTCCGGTAGATTTAACAGTTTCCGGGTGGCAAGGGTCGCTTCTTCTGCACTTAAGTTACACTCAACCAGCAGTTCGGGATGAAATTCAATATCATTTTCGCGCAATCCTTCAATATATCCTTCTTTTCTGTTTTTGGAAATATTAAGATGTTCTGGTCCTGATATATAGGCAATGCGTTTACAACCATTGACATGAAAGTGACTGACGATGGATTTGACTGCATCCGCTCCGTCAACAATAACAGTTGGGACGTTTAACGACTCACAAACGCGATCGAAAAAAACAAGGGGGATTTCGCTTTGAACAAGCTTTTCAAAATGACTTACATTTTTGGTTTCCTGGCTCAGGCAGGCAATTAAACCTTCGGCGCGTGCTTTCAATAGGTTTTCCACTACCTCAACTTCTTTTTTATATGATTCCTGCGATGAAGCAATCACAATATAATATCCTTTTTTTTCGGCAACCGCTTCAATCCCCGAAATTATGGAAGCGAAAAAATGGGTGACAATATCGGGCACAATCACGCCAATCATCCGGGTTTGTTGCCTGAGCAATCCCATAGCCAATGGGTTGGGCGAGTAATTTTTTTCACTGGCCAGCTTTTGAATTTTTTGTGTAAGTTCGGCGCTGATGTCCGGATGATTTTTCAATGCCCGCGAAACCGTGGAAATGGAAACCCCAAGTTCTTCTGCCAAATCTTTTAATGAAATGTGTCGCTTGCCCATGTTGAAAATCTTATAAATGCAAATGTAATATTTACCTGCTTATTTTTATGAACAGCGAATCGCATTTGCCGGAGTGAAATCAAAAACAGTATTGTTCGTGACGCGAATGAAAATCACGCCCTCTTAAAGCTGGACGCACCAACCAAAACATGTTTTACAACATGTTTTTCAAACCGCAAAGCTTTGCGGTAAAAAGAAAAAAATCAGGTGGTTGTGCCTTATCAAAAAGTTCTTGTATTTTGGACTAAAAATAATTTTACAGGTAAAAAAACCTGATTTTTTATTCAAATTTAAATCTATTAATTATGGAAAAAGATATTATTTACCTTGTAATTCTGGTATTTGCCTTAACAAGCAGCCCAAAACCCTTATCAGCACAGGAATCCGCTTCTGAGACTATAACTCAAAGAATTGTTGAAGATGGTGGAACAGGTGATTACAGTGCGATTATGTACACTGACAACTCGCTAACGACTCATACAATATTCCGCCCTGAAGACCTGAGCGTTTTTGGGAAGAAAAACAAGTTGCCAGTTATTGCCTGGGGAAATGGGGCATGTGCCAATTCACCGTGGGAACATGTCAACTTTTTATCGGAGGTGGCATCGCACGGGTTTTTGGTAATTGCCATAGGCCCAATGCCACAGGAAGGAGAACGTGGAAACGGGAGATCAACTTCCTCACAACTGTTAGACGCCATTGACTGGGCACTTGCTCAAAACAGCGACAAGGCAAGTATGTTTTACAATAAAATTGACACTGAGAAGATATCCGTCAGCGGCATGTCCTGTGGTGGTTTGCAAACACTGGAAGTTGCACCCGACCCACGAATCACTACCGCTGTGGTTTGCAACAGTGGTATTTT
>CAZXHP010000124.1:6920-11493 GCA_964639655.1 uncultured Mariniphaga sp. | reverse complement strand
ACCCAACTGACAAACTGAAAGTTACCCATTTTTACATGCCCCAGCCCGTAAAAGAAAAACTGCATACACCAGAGTGTCCCTGCCAGCGTGGACCAAATCCAGTTCCGGAGTGTAAGACCGACTGAACGTGCCTTTCCGGGGAAAAGTTCCTTCAATGTACCTTTGCGGACGCCGGCCACGATAAACCAGATAAAGTTTACCACAAAACAACCTGAGGTAGAAACCACCAGTTTTGCATTTCCCTCAAAATGCCCGGCTCCGTTTTGCGCAGCCATATCCGCTATTGGCTGACCAAATTCCAGTGAAAGGTTAAAAACACCTGAGAGCACCCCTGCGATGATGGTCAGCGTCAATCCTGCCGACATCTTAAATCCAGCCTTATTCTTTTCACTGAGGTTCAGGTCTTTTTCCTTCTTAAAACCCGCCCATCCGCAAAAAAATACGCCGGTCAGCGAAAGTACCATTCCTGTCAGAACGATTTCCCCGCCCGGTTTTGTAAAAAAGTCGCCCAATCCGCCAAAAATCATTAGCGGGATTATTGTACCTACGACAGCCGAAATCCCGATGGCAAGCGTATAAGTCAGTGAATAGCCGATATAGTTGATTGCTTTGCCGAACGACATTCCGCCAAAACCGTAAGCCGCACCCAGAAGAAAAGCTGTCCAAAACGGGGCAGAGGGAGCTTCCGCCAAAATGGTAAAAAACCCGGGGACGGTGAGCCAGCCAATAACAAGCGGCACAATAACCCAGGCAAACATGGCCTGCACGAGCCAGAAAGTTCCCCACGACCATTTTCGGGTTTGCGTGTTGGGCAAATAACAACTTGCGGCAGAAATACCACCAATAGCATGGAGGCCGGTGCCGATAACCGGATTAGGTGTAATCATTTTTAAGGTTTTTGGTTTTGGTTTTTAAAATTCATCCCAGGCAATTTGATCTTGTGAAACTCCAAGGCTCTCCAGCATTTCCATCCCTGCTTTTATCATTGCCGGCGGCCCGCAAAGGTAATACTCCACGTTGTTCGGGTTCGGGTGGTTTTTCAAATATTCGCGGTACAACACTTCGTGAATAAACCCGGTGTAACCGTCCCAATTTTCTTTGTTCCGGGCTTCGGAAAGAGCAATATGAAAAGAAAAATTTTTATATTCATCCTGCAACCGTTCAAAATATTCCCGGTAATAAAGGTCGGTTTTGGTGCGGGCGCCATACCAGTAGCCGACTTTGCGTTTTGTTTTCTCCGTTTCGAATAAATATGCCAGGTGTGAACGCAGCGGCGCCATCCCCGCTCCTCCACCGAGGTAAACCATCTCTTTTTGTGTGGGTTTTATGGTAAAATCACCGTAAGGGCCGGCCAGCTTCACCCCGTCTCCCGGTTTCAGGCTGAAAACGTACGAAGAGCCTGAACCGGCAGGCACATCCTTCCCGGCCGGAGGAAGTGCTATCCTCACATTAAACTTTAACTGTTTTTCTGTTGCGGGATTGGTTGCCATGGAATAGTTGCGTTTCAGAAAAAGCGAATTTTCAACATAAAGGTTAAAAAGGCCCATCGACTCCCAGATTGATTGGAACGACGGGTCGATAAAAAAACGGTTAAATTTTGTTTCGTGCGGGGGAATAACAAGCTGAATGTACTGCCCCGGGCTAAATTCGAGCCTTTCCCTGTTTTTGGGTTCCAGCACCAGTTCCTTGATAAATGCCGTCACATTGCGATTACTGACTACCGTAAAATCCAACTCCTTTTCCTTTGTTATTCCGTTTTCCGGTTCCAGTTCCAGGTAAATGCTCCCGTTGTTTCTGAATGCTTTGTAGGTGTTGATTCCCACGCAAACAGGCGCACGTTTTGGCAATCCGTCTTGCAGACTGAAACGGCCGTTGTGCTTCGGGCACTCAATTTGCTCTCCGATAACAATTCCTTCTCCAAGGTGTGCATTTCCGTGGGTGCAGATGCCGTCGGTGGCATATAATTTATCTTCTTCTGTGCGGTAAACAGCGTAGGTTTTCCGGTCGAAATCAAAACGGATAACTTCTCCCAACGGCAAGTCGGAAACTCTGCAAACCTCAATTTTGCCGTCAGCCATTTTTTCTTTTTTCCCGACAAATTTATTTGACGGACGGCTGTTTTTTCGCCGCGCAGTTGGCGGCAGTTCCCTTTGAACATGGTAAGCGGGGTCTTTTCGCTGTTTTAAAACGGCCGGGATAATTTCTTTGTAAGCATCTATAATTCCATTGTACGGTTTCGGGCAATCGTCGTTCATCAGCTCGTGCAGCCTGGGCAGCGCATGGTAGGGCACCAGCGGAAACATGTGGTGTTCAACATGGTAATTCATGTTCCAGTACAAAAAACGGTGGACCCTGTTCATGTAAACCGTGCGGGAATTCAGCCTGTGATCCAGCACATTTTCATCCAGGCCGGCATGTTGCGTCAAACCATAAACCGGCATCAGCCAGGAGCCCAGCAAAGTAGGCAAACCGATATACATCAACGGAAGGATGGTTCCGTAAATAATGGAAAGGGCTATCACCACCAGGAATATCGATACGTACAGCCGGGCCTTGAAAAATACTTTTTTGTACTCCTGTTTGGGAACGTAGGTGGCTACTTCAGGGTCAATCCGTCCGGAGGCATGGCTTAACAGCCTTTTCATTTCGGGTATCGCCGAGCTTATTCCGAAAAAGGTGAGAATGATTTTCCGGAGTTGCGGCGGACGGGGAACTGCAATCTCCGGATCGCGCCCGCGGATAATCGTGTCGCAGTGATGCCGGGCGTGACTCCACCGCCAGACCGATGCCTGCCTGAAAACCATGAAAGAAGAGATTTCATACAGCAGGTTGTTCATCCAGTCGGTTTTAAAAGCTGTCCCGTGTCCCGCCTCGTGCCAGCGGGAGTCGGAAGTGGAAGCATACAGCACACTGTAAACGATGTAAGGAAAAATCACGAACCACGAACCCCACCAAATGAACACGAGGTAGCCCGAACCTAAAATCAGCCCGAACCAGAGCAGCGTATCTCTGATAGCCGGCCCGTCTTTACGCACCAGCAACTCACGCATCTTTTCACGCGGAATGGGCGACTGGTACCACTCGGCATCCGCCAGGCCCATTTCGATTGCCTTCTCCGATTCCACTCCAATCAGGCTGTAATCCCTTATGACATCCGTGTAGTCTTCCATGGAAATTCAATTATTCGTTGACCAATGTCTTTTTGAGGTAATCCATCATAAACCTGTTCACCTCCCACTGATTTGTGATTGGCTGTTTGGTGAACGGTAAAATTGCCATATACGGAAAGGGCCCGAATTCCGGGGTCACCGTAAATTCCTCCCATCCGTCTTTTCTGCGGAGGTCAGTCGCCTGTTTCCACCATTCGGTATATCTGTCGAGGGCTTCTTTCCACTCGGGCACACGGGGATCCGGAATTTGCGGCCCTCCCGGAAATCCGATCCGGGCATGAATGTGCTCGGTCTTTGAAATAGCCAGGTTAACCGCATCCTGTTGATCGTCTAACCACGATTCGGCCACGTTGCACCAGTGGGAAATATCCAGTGTAATCCGGAGGTTTGAAATTTCTTTTAAATAACAGGCAGCTATGTGTGCTGCAAAACTGAATTTTCCGCGATGGGTTTCATGAATGATTTTTACATCATATTCATTCGAAATTTCATCCGCAATCCCGATCAGTTCCGCATTCTGTTCGAACGAAAAAAAGTCCTTTCCTGTTTGCGTATTAACAAACAACGGATTGGCGGATGCGAGGTTTGCCAGCCGCCGCCGATACTCTTTTTTGTGAAGGTCATAATCCGCAGTTGCGGTTTCCCAGTGCTGGGCAATCAACTGAAGATCTTGCTGTTTCAGCAACGCCAAAATTTCTTTTTTCCTTTCCGGTTCTTCCGGGAGGCTCATCTCCACCCCTTCGTAACCGGCTTTTTTTACTTTCATCAAAAACGATTCAAACGGCATATTGTCTGATCCCCAAAGCGGGCAAAAAAACTTGATTTGCATAATCCTGAATATTTAATCCAAATGAAAAATTTCCTCCATGTTTGCCCAGAATTCACCGGGCGCTCTGGTTTCTACAGGTTCCATTAACGGTTTCACCACATCCCACCAACGGAGTGTTTCAGGATCGGAAGCCATTTTTGCCATGTCGGCATCAAAATCGGAACCCGTATATTCAAAGTATGCAAACAGGAAATTGTTCATGTAAAAAATAGAATAGTTCCGGATGTTACATGCAGAAATCGTGGAAGTTACACCCGGCCACACATTCGAATGCAAACGAATATATTCTTCAGCCGCCTCCGGTTTCACCCGTATTATCTGTCCAAATCGTTTCATTTTTATTGTTTTATCGCATTGAACATTGCCATGATGTTTGCCGGCGGAATATCCGGCAAAACAGCTTCGTGGCTTGGTGAAAGAATTAATCCCGTGGGAAAAAGTTCTTTTAAACCGGCAACCTTTTTTGCCACATCCTCCGGCTTTCCGTTAACCAATAGATTTTGCGCATCTACGCCACCGCAAAAGGCCACTTTCCCATCAAAATGTTTTTTCAGATTGGGGGCATCCATCTCGC
>CAZXHP010000124.1:4057-6820 GCA_964639655.1 uncultured Mariniphaga sp. | reverse complement strand
CAAACATCCTGGAAATGGGCGCTCCAGAGAATCCCCATTTTTATGCGTTCGGCAGGTGCATTTTTAATCCTTCGGCGCGACTCTTCCCGGTCGAGATACTTTGCAGGGTCGGGCCAGTCGAATTTTTCCACATCTGCCGGGTCGTTGTAATCCTCAAAAAAACCGGGGGCGGTTAAAGTTCGTTCATCCGGCTTATCCAGATGATTGACCTTTGCAAACCTGAAAGCACAGGCAATGTGATTGGAAGGCGGATAATTGTAGGGAACCTCAATGGGATAAATATCATCATCGATAGCATTTCTGAGCTGATCGATGTTTTTCACCATGAAATGGTTCTTTAACCCGGCCTCCGCAGAAAGGACCGGCAACCCCAGCCACGAAGCGGGACGATCGACCGGCTGGTAATGGATGGTGGCAAAAAAACGGTCTTTGTGATTCATCTTTTCCCTGATAAATTTTTGTTTTAACGCATCATACAATTTTAGAAAATTGAAAGACTTTTAGCTTTCATATTTCAGGCCTGTTTTTGCACAAATCAGACTTTCTGGTTTCAGGCATTAATTTTTTTGTTTAATTTTCAGGTTTTTAAACGGAATAATGGAAGTACAAAACCTGGTCAGAAGTATTCACCTCTCTCTACTGAATGTGGATAATTGCCTCGTGCAAAACTGGAATTTCAGAAAAGTAACCAGTCCGTTTACGCGAATGTATCTTATTACCGGCGGTGAAGGAATCATAACACACAATCACAAAAAATACCCGTTGAAACCGGGGCACCTGTACCTGATACCCGGTTTTACACTTTGCAACTATACAAGCAATTCGTTTCTGGAACATTTTTACATTCATTTTATCCCGCAAATGCAGGGAGAGTCCAACTTTTTTAAATTGTTCGATTATAAATACGAATTGGAAGCCACCGAAACCGATTTTCGTTTAATGAAGCGCATTTTGGAACTCAATCCCGGAAAGAAACTGGTAAATGTAGATCCAAAAAATTATTGCAAGGATGACCTTGTTCCCCAAAACCTGTCTGTTGCTTCTGCACAACAAATAGCGGACAGTATGGAGACACAGGGTATTTTAATGCAGTTATTTTCAAGGTTTATCGAAACCAAAAAACAAACAAAACCCGATTTCGGGCTTCACCCCGATCCAAAAATCAGTCAGGTCATCGATTACATTCAGGCCAATCTCTCATCTCCGCTCACCCTGTCGGGCCTGGCGGGTATTTGCAATCTTTCCAATGACTATTTTTCAAGGCTTTTTCTGAAAATCACTGGCACGCGTCCAATCGATTACATTAACCGCAAACGGATTGAAACCGCCCAACTCCAATTGGTTACAACCAACGATTCGATAGAAAAAATTGCGCTCGACGTGGGAATCGACAATTTCTCTTATTTCAACCGAATGTTTAGAAAGTATTCCTGCTCCACTCCGGGAGAATACCGGAAATTACACCGGTTGGTTTAATCCGTTCTACAACAGCATCTTCCAATCACGGGAGAAATAAGCCTTTTGTATTGCTTTTACAAGTTCGTTGTCTCCCTTCATTTTTGCCAGGTCGATTAAATCCATAAAAAGATAATATTGGAGCCAATAACCCATGTGGTATTTTTGCCGTACCGATTTAGGGTGCATCAACATTGCGTACCAGTTGACATCGATCCCCGAGCGACCGGCAACTTTCACAGCCGCTTCCGCATTTTGCCACATACTGGCTGCAACTTTTGTTTTAAGGTTTACCAAATCATCGTATTCCATGGCAGAAAAGTCGATTATTTCGCAACGGTCGTCGAGGCCAAGTTCTATTAAAGATATGCTCATCTCAAAAACAGTGTCCCCGTCCATATCGTATTCTATCCTGTCGAAAAAACCATTGTCATCGGTATCGGTATATTTTATTACAGGGAAAGGTGTATCCACATCCCCGGCAAGCCTGCCTGGACCATAACCATCGTATAATCCACCCATCCCCTGATAATAATATGCATTCTGGTCGATGCGCCAATAACCGGTTTCGGCGCCGTACAAATGGATTTTGCCGTCGAACCTTCCAATATAAAGATTGCCGTTCCCCGAGTTGTCGAGGTCCCATTCGGCACGGTCGCCAACCGGGTCAGCTTGCGGATTATTGTCAAGTCCACCTTTTCTTGCCCCTGTTATATATGGATCTCCCGGATCATACAACTCTACCCTTTCCCACCGGTCGCAGTCGTCGTCTTCGTCATACACAAAATAAACCTGGTCCCATTTCCCACGGTTGAAAATCAGGTCGTGTACTGATTCATGATCGGGGTAAATCAATTCTGTCAACTGCCGGACGCGCGGGTCCATAAAAAACTGGTCGGCTTCCGGTAACCCCCTCATATTTGGGAAAGAATGTACCTGGTCCATATAATTGAACCCTTCACCCCGGAAACTGATGGTCATATCGAAATCGAATTCATTCCCTGGGCCGTTGTCATTGTCCAGGTCGTAAGACATCGATACCCAGGTGATATTCCCGGTAAGCCTTGTCAAATACTCATCACCGGGTTGCCCGCGGACAGGGCTATCTATTAAACGGATGGCATATTCAGTCAGCCCGTCATTGTCGGGGTCGTAAAAAAGAAACGGGTTTTCCCAGTTCAACCGCGGATCGTTCATTTTTTCGGGAGAAGTATGGATTTTCAGGAACAGGCTTTTGCCATGATAATCTTCGTAAAAATCGGATTTTCCGTCGTGTATCCAGCAACGGATTTTGAAGGTGTTCCAGTC
>CAZXHP010000124.1:1422-3957 GCA_964639655.1 uncultured Mariniphaga sp. | reverse complement strand
GGGATGCCGTTTGCAGTAACTGTCCGCAGCACGTCGGGCTTGCCATTGCCTGTCAGCTCAAAATATTCGACCGGGGCTTCGGGGTTTACCGGGAGCCGGTAGGTGTTTAGCAGGCCGGTTGCGTTCCAGTGCCTGTACTTTTGCCTGCCGTCTTTTCCGGGGGTTTGATCATTTTCCTGGCCTCTTCCGGAACCAATAAAAATTAAAAAAGCAAATAACAACAAATAAGTAGTTTTCATAATACATCGTTTTATTCAATACAAATCATCTGGTGTCCGTAAATCTCAGGAACTTTAAAAGAAACTCTCCCGTCACTCCATTTAAAAGGGATAGATTTACCCTGTGGCGTCAAAGTAACTTTTCCGGGTCGTTTTTCTGCGGAAACATCCACTTCTATGTTGTAAAGTGGAATAATATCTTCGATTATATCTATGGCTCTGCCCTTCCGTTCCGGCACATAATGCAGGAAGTGAACAATCTGCCGGTTGTTTTTGTGTTTTTGTGAATTCAGCGCTACTGCCATTGTTGACGGGCCTTTTACCTTGATTGACGGGGCAGGCAACAACATGGCAAGCGCATTTAAAAACAGTTTTTTGCACCATAGTGGCGCATTGTCGTTGTATTGTGTAAAAACAGGGTGGGCAAAGTAAATTATCCGGTCCTTTTTTGTAATGGCAGGATAAGCAGGCTTCCCCGCAGACGGTGTGTGACGGTGCGAGCAAAAATGATCAACGGTCCGGTTAAAATAGGGGACATAAACCTGTGCGAGAATTTCGGTACCCGGAAATGCTTCTGTTTCAATGGCCTGTTGATACATAACATGTTCGGTTTGAGGTAACCCGGCGGCTACTTTTTCCCCCGGAACAATAAAATCGGGGCTGAAAGGGGCCGGACCGATTTTACGAATCCCTGCCTGATTTAGCGCAAACTTATCCCCTTCCGGCGTTAATCCGGATCGAAAAGAAGCTATCACGGCTCCGCCCAATTCGATAAAATTTGCCAGTTTTTCATTTAAACGACTATCCACCGGAATGTCGTCGGGCAGGATCAACACTTTGTATGACGACCAGTCAGCGCTGGAATCCACAATATTAAACTGCTGATGTCCTTCCTGAAGCATCCTTACTGCTCCCATAAGCCCCTGTGGCATGGAAACCTGGTTTGTGCCCGTGGTAAATTCTTCCGTATTCAGCAGGGCAACATCGGCGAGGGGGGTGGCCTTTTCGCACCAGGGTTCTTTTTTTTCCACTTCCCTGTACACAGAGCCGATAAGATCGTAGGTGGCCGGATCGATCCTGCCGTTCGGCAGCAACTGGTCGCCCACGGAACATTTGGCACCCAGCGCCAGCATCATAAAACACTCATACTGCAAAGCCGCCTGATTTTTAAAAGAGTGAAAGTCGCCCCACGACGTATGGAATTTACCAGTCATGCCCAAATAATCTTTGCCCAGGGTGCGGGCATACCTCGCCGTAAGCGGAAAGTGCATGTAACCCCAGCCACCGGAAGGCAACGATTCCAACTCAAGATGGGAGTAATTTTCAAGGCTTTCTTTGATATACGGACCTACATGGCCGGTGTTAAAAAAGACGGGACAGTTCTTGTCTTTGGAGTGAATAAAACGGGTTATATCGGCCTTAAATTCATTGTTTACCCGGAAAGCGTATTGCCAGCGGTCTTCAGGACTTGAAACATCGAGTCCCTCTTTTTTCATGCCGTCGCGGCAATACCTGCAGGAACATTCATATATCATGACAATATCGAGAAACAGACCGTCAACAGGGAACAACTCAAACAATTCACCTATGCGCTCCTTCAAAAAATCGCGGTAGGGTGAGTTGATACAAAGCGGGGTGGCAAAACCGGGCTGGTTTGCCGGCGTGCCGACAAAGTGTCCTTTTTCATCCAAAACCCGCCATTCCGGATGTTCACGGGCAATACGCACATCCCATTGTACTATCTCGTATATCGGTACCCTGATCCCTTGTTTGTGACAGGCGTCAATCTGTTCTTTCAACAGATTTCGTTTTAAATACGGATGTTTGAGTTCAGGGAACTTTTTCGAATCGTAATAGATGTTCCCGTGGCAACACCGCGCAAAACAGGTAACCGAATTTACAGCGGCATCTTTCAATGTTTGTGCAAAATCAACCGGATCAAAACTATCGGCAACCCCGGGGATGTGCTCGCTGGTATGGAAATCGAGGTGCACCTGCCGGAACAACAGACTGCCGGCGTTGTCTTCGGTTATGGTATTTCCGGATGCTTCTGCCAAAACAAAACTCCCGGAGAAAGCCAGTCCCATAGAGGCGACTGTTCCGGTTCGGATAAAATCCCTGCGCGAAACTGCAGAAGTCTTGTCCCTATTATCTTTTTTCATATTCACTGTTTTTACAAATTGATTACCAGTTTGCCCAGGTCCTTTCTAAAAACTTTTTCAGTTCCATCGGCAAACACTCTCAAACCGGCCCCCTTGCCGTATTTATTCCCGTTTTTATCCCAAATGATACAAATAGTACGATCCTTGTACTTCAA
>CAZXHP010000124.1:0-1322 GCA_964639655.1 uncultured Mariniphaga sp. | reverse complement strand
AGTTGTTCAGCAGGTTTGCCAGCCCCTCAAGCGTCTGTGTTTCTGCATAAAACCAGGCTAACCCGTTCCAACGCGCTCCCGGTGTCGGGAGATTGTACCGGGGATGGTCTTTTTGTGCCCCGGCCAGCCCGTTGGCAGCCTTAAACCCGCTTTTGCTGTCGTTGATCCTCTTCCAGGCCTTTGCAAATTCCGGTTCATCATCGGGAAGGTTGAACTGCCAGGGGATATACCCGGTGGCTTCCATAACATCGACCAGTTGGCCAACAGGCTGGGCAATAAACCATTCTTCTTTGCCGTACATCGAAGTATCTTTTTCGTATCCTGCCTGGTTTTTGTAGGTTTTGAAAAATTTGGTTTCATCGTCCCAAAGATGTGACTGCACATTGCTCTTTATCGTATCGGCAATTCTCTTGTATTTATTTTGAGTGGGAACGTCGCTGATAAAACCGGCAAGTTTTGATATACCAACTGCATTGCCGTACATATATGAATTAATTGTTGTACGGATGCCGCTCCCGCCGATCGTACGCTCAAACCCGTCGTTCCAGTCGTTGCACCAGTACATATCAAAAAATTCAGGGACTTTGTTGCTGTCGTAAGAATGAAAACTGCGTTTTAGCCCTTCAAGCACATTCTCCACAAACGGTTTCGAAGGATGGATTTGGTTTATCCTGTAGGTGCAGTCGGCGTACCAGTCCCTGAACAATTTTGGTTTTGCCTCCGGCGAATACATGTAATAATCCATATATGAATGTGCGTACACCGGGTCGTCGAGCCACATCAGCCAGTTGAACTGGTGCCCGGCAGGGCAGTTGATAACATTATACCTGTCGCCCCAGTTGACTTTGCCAATAAATTCGGTCACAACAAAATTCTTCCCGTTATTCTTTAAATGGAGCCGGTTCATCCAGTGCCTGTAATAATAAATTTCCATAAATTCTTTGTCCGGACAGTCGAAGTAGGGAATGTTGCGCTTCATCCATTCAAAAGCCAGATCGTTTTGCACGTACATGGTTTGTTTCAGGTAGTCAATCGAGTTTATGCCGGTAGCTGTGCCCGATTGTTCCAACAAGTCCCAGTCGTGCCGGAAACCTTCCACATAGCCTTCAAACAAGTCGGGCGAAAGAGTAACCAGTTGCCGGGTGTCCGGTCCTTCGGGCTGCCAAAACTCCCAGGGGATATTATCCGGTTGTCCTTCGGCTTTTATTTCACTGACAAACCGGGAGTTTGAAGTAAATGAAAAAAACAGGACAGTCAAAACGCTTAAAAACAGAGAGGTATTTAAAATTTTGATTGATTTCATCGGTATAACTTATGATAAA
>CAZXHP010000123.1:0-11726 GCA_964639655.1 uncultured Mariniphaga sp. | reverse complement strand
AAAAACTATAATAAAAAAATGCTGAATGCGTACCTTTCGGAAGATTTAAATTTGATGTACGAACCAGGTACAAAAATGGAGTATTCCAACTTAGGAGCCGGATTACTCGGGTACATATTAACAGAAATAGCAGGCTCAGACTATCAGGAGCTCCTCCGGGCACACATCCTGTCAAAATACAACATGGCAAGTACTGCCACAAATCGCGAAGAAGTTATCCAAAAGTTAGTTCCGGGATTAAGCGCCGGTGGGGAAAAAACTCCGAACTGGGACTTTTCGGTTTTAGTTGGCGCCGGCGGAATTTTATCCTCTGTAAAGGACCTCTCGAAATTCGCTTTGGCTCAGTTTAACGATTCGAATAAAGAACTGGCCCTCACAAGGGAAAAAACATTCGAAGCCGGTGAAAATCTGGATTTAGGCATGGGATGGCATATTATCCGGACAAAAACGGAAGATGAGTGGTTTTGGCACAATGGGGGCACCGGCGGTTACACCTCTTCCATGGCGTTAGATATCCGAAAAAAAAACGGGATCATTATTCTTTCCAATGTATCGGCCTTTCACCCTGACTCGAATAAAATAGACGAGCTGTGCTTTTTGTTGCTTAAAGCACTCGGTGAATAACGCTGCTTTCCGTTTTGACAAAGACAGGATTCAATCCTTGGGGATTGAATCCTGTATAAATTTTTTGCACAATGAGGTTCAGTCTCCCGCCAATTCTTACGGATTTTTGGTGAACCTCATGTTGGCAAGATAATAGACAATGTCCCTGTCGAAATCTATCCACGGCTCGGTCCCGATATTCAGCACCAAAACCCTGTTATGTCTTCCAGTAGCTTCCGACATATCGAGTGTAACTTCCGTCCAGTTTTCCAGGTCTGCATCGTCCATACAAATATGGCTCATGTCCCAGTATTCCTGTCCGAAATTACTGTTATCGCCAAAGGCCCACATGTGGTTCATAATTCTTGGCCAGAAACATTGAAACTTTTCGTATTCACCCTCGAATGAACTTTTTTCGGGCGCATAAACCATCATTTTAAAATACCTGTATTCTTCGGGATTAAACTGGTACTCTTTGGGCAGAGCAAGCACAAACGACGAACTTGTTGCCTTACATACCACTTTATATACATTTTCAATCCCCGTACCTTCAGGAGCATCGGTTGCAGGATAGGTTATATCCATGTTCCAGTTTCCATCCTGTACATTTCCGTCCAGGTGAAACTGATTTTCCACCGGCACCGACTCCGGTCCTTCTACCAACTCCACAACGTCTGAATCGACATACGGCGCTAAAAGGTCATCGAGGCCCATTGTGTTAGGCCTGTAATATACTTTTTCAAGAAGTCCGGCTTCCAGCAGGTCTTTCAGGGCCTGCCGGTTTCCCGAAGAAATATCACCGGCTTTGCGCATAAACGGTGCATAAGCGTCTCCCCCGACCATATCCTGTACACCATCTCTGTCATAATGCAATTCAGGCAACTGGAATAAATCGCCGCCGGTTAAATCCAGCGTTTTCAAATTCGAAAAATAAAAGATATCCTGAAGAGAATTGGCATGGATAGGATAAGTTAGTTCTTCAATATCCGATACGCCGTCAGCCGTAAACTCTGTGATCCCGTTTGCCTCCAGAATGGCTCTTTCCGTTGGGGAGAACGGCGTGGAACCGGTAGGCATATTTATGACCAGAGTACCTTCAAAAATAACGGTGTCCAAAATAGGGGTCCCGTTAATTTTGGGAATAATTTTATATTCCATACTTATTTCAACCTGCTGTCCCGCCTCGACATTTGCGATAAAAAACCTGGAATCAGCGCCTCTTTCCCCGGTTTGCACCTCGCCGTTTTTGTCGGTATATTCAAATTTCAACCCGTAGTAATCCATCAAAACGGAAGAAATGCCACCTGGCCAGTCAACAGCCGCTGCCGTCGGTGATGCCATAATCCGGGGGGGAGCAATAACAAATGAGGCCAGATCTCCCTGCGTAAAAGGAATAAGGGCAATTTCCTGGGGAACTGATTTATTTTCATATTTATCGATGGTAAAAATATTAAATCTGTACAGTTTCGACTGCGAAAGGCCTGTAATATTAACATAGGAAACCAGGGAATCGATTGTAATAACCTGATCGTCATATTCAATCCGGGTTTTTTCCGCTTTCCCCATGTTGATTTTATCGCTGGGAATACGCCCGGCTTTCATCAGGTCAATCTCTACCCTTTCGAAGCCAATATGACCGATAACGGTATCATACTTCGCCGGATATACAATTTCCCCTTCGTACTGTTCCTGCTTGTCATACATGCTTTCGCACGACCACATAAACGCGGAAACCGTTATCATCGAAATGAATAATATACTTCTCATAAATTTAAACCTTTAAATCTTTGTTTATTAAAAAGAAATTAATTTACAGCCTTTCTGCCGTAGAGGGTAATCTCCGACAGGCAGTTGGCATTATCCAACGTATAATTACCGTTAAAGCTTTTCATGGCCCGGTACCTGAACCAGCGGGTTGGCTGTGTATATTGCGGCTCGTCGGGATACATGTAAGCCATGTCGCCGGCCCTGCCTCTTTTAACATACTCCAATTCACTAAGGCCTTCGGGGACGAGTATTTTATTTTCGGAAACATATACCCACTCTTCAGCCGTATCATCCCATACATACATTTCATATATACCTACATTTTCAGATTGGTAATACTGTCCGCGACAGAGTTCGCCACAAAAATTGGTATGCCGTTGTACGGTTACGATACGGCTAAGTTCGTAATGATCTCCCAGATCGATAATAACATTCCAGGGCATGTTTCCGTCATCTGAATTTCCGGTGCGGCCCCTGCCGCCAGTATGCATAAAATTCAGGTTCTCGCCTTCATCGATAACTCCATCGATAACATAGCGCAGGCGGCCTTCCACATTGTCGCCAAAAGCCTGTGGCACACCTCCTACCGAGTCGTTTGCCGCAGGTAAAAACCAGTTATCTTTTGGGATCTCCATGTCTTCGAGCAAAGTGATTTCCCCCATATCGACGGGGTCAGATGTATTCCCATAAATATCTGAAACCCGGATGGACACTTTTAACGGATCATGCGGGCCCAGGTAAAGGTCTTCCACAAACCGCCTGTCTTCAGGTAAATTAGAGGAGAACACCGAAGTAAATGATTTTTGTTCACTATCCTGGGTATAACTAAAATCGACATAAACATTGATACTCTGCCCTAGCTCGTTCTTCCAGTCCACAAAAAAAGAACTGAAACCGGGTTTAAGTTCCAGCGATTTCACTACACGCGAGATTGCCGACTCCAGCGGCACTACATTTATTGTAACGGCTTCCGATCTGTTTCCTACCCTGTCAACTGCATAAAGGTTAACGGCATATTCAATAGTATCGCCAAACCCAATCACATCGAGTGAATCCACAAAATAGGAAGATGAGAACTTGAACGTTTTCCCTTCGGCATTGGTGTATTGCGCCTCTACACTTAACAAGTCCTCATCTTCAGGCACTTTATAAAAAAATCTCGCCCCGCCGAAAAGCGGTTTGTAGGTAATCTCAGTGGGGGGCGCCGGTGACGTGGTATCATTTGAACCTGCGTCATGCTTATCTTCACAGGAAAGAATGAAGATAAGAAATGCCGCAACCAGAACTAAATAATTTATTGTTGTTTTCATACGATTCTGTTTATTTTAATTTACACTGCAACTTTTAAACCTACCATCCCGGATTTTGAATCAGGTTCGAGTTGGTATTTATTTCATTTAAGTCGATAGGCCACAGGTGGTCGGTTATGGTAAACCGTCTCGACTGTTTTACCTCGAGGTTGAAAAAAGAAGACCCGACGTTTCCTACATAATTCCAGCCCCAAACAGGTGTTGAAAACTCGGCAACCGCTCTTTTGTGGCGAATCATATCGAAAAACCTACTCCCTTCAAACGCCAGTTCGATACCCCGTTCCTGTAAAATGATATCGCGCATCCCTTCTTTGGTTGTGTGCTTATTCACCGATCTGACAATGCTGCCGTCGGACCATACTACTTCTACATTAGGGATTCCTGCCCTTTGGCGGACAAGGTTAATTGCATCATAAACTTCCTGGTTGGGCGCACTGTAATATTCATTCAGCGCCTCGGCTTTCATCAGGTACAAATCGGCCAGCCGCATAATCGGGTAAGGATACTTTATTGTTCTTGCCCAGTGCCCCGATTTCGATTCCATGTGGACGAGTTTCTTCACGCCAATACCCGTTTCAAAATAGTCGGTACTGTGCTGTGAAGAATTAAAACCACCATCCGAACCGGCATACATCATGGTATTGATACGAACACTGTGGCTCCTCCAGTAACCGCCGTTAATAGCCAGGTTGGCATAAAACCGGGGTTCCCGGTTCATATACAGTTTGATTGTTTCGGCGCCGGGCTGCATAATTCCTGCAAGTTCTGTGTATTCAGGATCGGCAGCCCCGGGAGTTTGTATGAGTTCCCATTTATTGTCAGCTTCAAACGTAAGATCTTCGTCAATCGGAACACCGTTTTCGGTATAATAGCGCTCGGTCATGCGGTAAGTAGCTCCCATCCATTGCCACGAGTACGCGGCAGTGTTGGTAATACCACCACCGTATCCTTCGGGTAGTCGCATATTTGTAGCATGCGCCAGTTCTCCCTGGTTGTAGTAATTCAGGTTGGAAAATCCCCAAATGAGCTCGTTACTCCAGGGATCAGTAACGGCAAACCTCAAATCGTAAATACGTTGCAAGTTTTCCTGATTAACGGCAAAATCCTCCCGGTCGAAAATATATACAGGCCGGTTGTAGGTGTATAGCTCTATGCCGTTGGTATGGCAGGCATCAATAGCCTCACCGATGGCATCGATGGCCGCTGCCCATTTTTCATTGTCGTAGGTTAACGGGAAAAACGGCTCTCCGTCGTGATCGAAAAAGTCGCCGAAATACTCCTGGTTCCCGTTAAAAAATGGGCTGGCCCTGAAAAACAAAATACGGGCTTTAATCGATTTTGCAATAACCTGGTCAACCTGTCCCAAAAGCGCCCCGACTTTTCGTTCCTGAAGATCGGGAATCGCCTCGTCGATGAGGCCGAGAATATAATCAAAACTTTCATCCACCTTTGCCCGGTGCTGAAACAATTCATCTTCACCGGCGTCGGGGCTAATCAGTTCATCGGCAATAACAACCGGGCCGTATTGTTTAACCAGCAAAAAGTGATAATATGCTTTGAGAAATTTCACCTGTGCAGCCCATTCGCTTTTTTCAGCTTCGGTCATGTCGGGCACACGGTCGATAAGTTCCAGAAAAACATTGGCCTGCCGTATTCCCACATACAGGGGTTTTCCTGCGCCGTTGCCCGACCACGTACCAATAAGCGGAGATGTAGGCGATTGCAACCCTCTCATAATTCTGATTCCTCTGAGGTTGCCGGTATTCTCATTCAAATCCAGGCGACCAAGCCATTCGTCGCCGCAGGTCCAGATGGATTCATGCGTTCCGTCGATGCGTGGCATATAGTTATATACTTTTGCCAATGCATCCCAGGCCTCTTCTTTCGATTTAAAAAGGTCTTCCAACGTAATGGTGTTGTCGGGAACAACATCGAGATAATCGGAACACGCCGGAATGACGGCAAGTACATAAATCAATATAACTGCTTTTTTTACAATTTTCATTTTCATTAATTTTAAGGTATTAAAACGATAACTGAATCCCAACATTAAACCTCCGGTTGGGTGGATACCCCAGACCTGCGCGCCCCATTTCGGGATCCCACAGATCGAACGGGCTGAATACGAGCAGATTTTCGCCACTAAAATAAACTCGGCTGTTTTGTAATCCCAACTTTTGGAAGGTGCCTTTCGGAAGGTTATACCCGATCTCTACTGTTTTTAAACGCAGAAATGACCCATCTCTCAGCCACCACGTAGATGTTTGCGTATTATTTGGCAGCGGCTCGGTGGATAAGCGCGGCCAGAAAGCATGAACGTTTGGATTCGTTTCGGTCCAGTAGTCGTCGGCAATGAGTGTGAGCGCATTGCGCCTGTTGGCAAAAGGAGCAATCCCGTTATCACTGGTGCCCGGGTTAATAAACAACGAAACGCGCGCATTCCCCTGAAAGAAGAATGAAGCGTCAAAGTCTTTAAATCCGCCTGAAAGGCCAAATCCGTACTGAATCTCCGGTACAGTCGGAAAACCTAATGGCACCTGGTCATTGGAGTTGATAACACCGTCACCGTTTACATCTTTGTATTTGATGTCGCCGGCCTGATAGGTTCCAAAATCCTGTTCCGGTGAATTTTGAATTTCTGCCTCATCAACAAAAAGTCTTTCTGCAATCAGTCCCCACCACTGGTTTATCGAATATCCTTTTCTTTTCAGGTATTCGTCGGCATAATCCCGCTCGTCGAGCTTTACATATTCGTTTGTTGCATAAGTAAAATTGGCTCTTCCTGTAAGCCACCAGTTTTTGGTGGAAGCATACTGGTAATCGATGGAGCCCTCGAAACCTGAGGATTTTACTTCACCGACATTCCCGCTGATGGCAGCTTCGAGCCCGGCTGTTGACGGAAAGTTTTGCCTTTCGAGGTAAATCTGGCTTCGGTAATCGTTGAAATAGTCGGCTTGTACCTGCAGGGCTTCGTCGAGAAATCCCAGTTCAATCCCCAGGTTGAACTTCGTGGACACCTCCCATGTAATGTCGGGATTGGCATACCTCGAGATAACAAATCCTCCGTACTCGTTCATAAAATTGGTTCCCCAGCGGTATCCTGCGTCTCCCTTCGATATGGCCGACAGGTAGAAAAACCGGCCCGATCTTTCTGCAATGGCATCGTTACCTACCTTTCCGTAGGTGGCTTTAAACTTCAGGGTATTGATCGTTCTTTTCAATGGTTCCCAAAAAGCTTCGTTTGAAACCAGATACCCGGCACCTACCGAAGGAAAAAATCCGAACCTTTTCTCTCCGGCAAATTTCTCCGAGCCGTTGTACCCGTAAGTAAATTCAAAAAAGTAGCGGGTATCGTAGTCATAAGCAAGCCTTCCGGAATTTCCCATATTCCGTTCGGGCAAAGTTTCGTAAATGGAGTTGCTGTTTCCGCCGGTAAGAAGATACTCTTCAAATGTGCCAACCGTCATAAGGGCCAGGTTGTGTTTGCCAAACTGGTGGTCCCAGTTTAAACGTCCCTCGAAGTAATAATGCGCACTGGCATCACGTTCGGGATTTACATCTCCGAGGTAAGATTGCCCTGATTCCGGGTTAAGCCCGTAAAGCGTATATTCTCCGCTTATCTGATTGTAAGTTTCCAGATCGTAATAATAAGGATTATAAAAACGGGTGCTTGAATAAAGGCTCCACGTATTTACCGAAGCCTTTCCCTGAAACTTCAATCCTTCGGTGATAAATTTCAGGTCTTGCGAGAATGTGGCCATTGCTGTAATGGAACTTTCGTTCCTGTCCTCGTAACCACGAACCATTTCAGCGTATGGGTTTTGTTTCAACGACCCTGTAACAAAGGTATTCCCGAAGAGGATATGATCGGCAAAAGCATGTGCTTCATCGGGCTCATAAACTGCCGGAAAATCGACAGGGTTCGAGTTCATCACCATTTGAAAAATATCGGCCGCATTCGCATCGTTGTCGGACGCGGGAGTACTCGGCCCGGTGTACCTTTCAAAACGCCCCTGGAGCCTGACATCCAGTTTGGAAGTTGGGGTAAGTTTAAAAACTACGTTATTCCTTAGCTGGGCCCGGTTTATATTTATATTGTTGTTGAAATTGTTCCGGGAATCCACTTTAAGCAATCCCGTTTCGTTATCCAGGGTACCGGCAACAAAATAGGTGGCTACCTTTCCCCCGCCGGAAACATTAAAATTGGCTTTCCTGTTCCATGTTGAATTTTTAAATAGCTCATCGTACCAGTCAACGTTAGGGTATATCATCGGGTCAACACCGTCGGTTGTCGATTGAATTTTCTGTTCGCTGTAATACGTACCCAGCAAAGGATTTCGTGATACCCGGGCTTCGTTGTACAGGCGCATGTAATCAACGCCGTCGAGCAATCTGTTCATTTTAGTGGGAGTCGCCAAATGTGTTTCAAGCCTCACATTTACTTTCGTGGGCCCTTCGCGTCCTTCCTTGGTTTCCACAATGATAATTCCGTTTGCGCCTCTTGCGCCATAAAGCACAGTGGCAGAAGCATCTTTCAGAATCGAGAAACTTTCGATATTATCGGGTTCCATTCGGGCGAGATCATTTGAAGAAGCTTCAAAGCCGTCTATCAGAATTAATGGATTGGTTTTATACCCGAATGTGGTAACCCCCCTGATAAAAAACTGCGCATTATCGGCCCCGGGCTCACCGGTGGTTTGATACGAAATTATGCCCGGTATTTTTCCGGCAAGTGCCGAAGTAAGGTTGGATGCAGGTTGTTTTAGTTCGCCGGGCTTTACCGTTTCAATAGATGAAATAACACTCTGTTTCTTTTGGACACCGAATGCCACAACCTGTACTTCCTCAAGTTCTGTTTCGTCAGCATAAAGGGATGCGTTAATTACGTTGCCCTGTCCGACAACCTTTTCTACCCTTGTTTTCCCGATAAAAGAAAAAATCAGAGTGTCGCCAACCGAAACGGAAAGTGAATATTCTCCGTTTACATCTGTTACTGTTCCGGTCTGGGTGCCTTTAACTGCAATCGACACCCCGGGAAGCGCAAGGCCATCTTCATCCTCCACAATCCCCGATACTGTTTTTGTTTGGGCAAAAGCCAAACAGTACAGAAATATAAAAATTGTGGTTCCAACAAATTTTAATTTCATAAAAAAGATATTTAGTTATAAAAAGGAATTAAATATTTGGGTTTGGAAGTTACCGAACTTCAACATGAACCATTGAAGTCTTTAGGCCTTAAAGGCTTTTGAATTAAAAATAGGTACATTTCCCCTTTATCTTCATTTTTCTTTCGTTCATTTTCATTTCATTTAGTTAAGGAATAAAGTTTCTTTATATCTCTTTTTAGGACAAAAAAACAAATCGAACCAGCTTTTTTTAACAATTATGTAAATAGCAGATGAATGTTTTCCTTCAAAAAGATTTGAAAATATCGGATAACAGGGGTTAAAATTTGGGTTAAAAAGGGGTTATTTTCTGGAAAAAATTATTAATCTCCTCCGTTTTTGAACCAGACAACTCACTTTTCACCAAAATCCATTGAACATTCTGAACGGTTTATCTATCTTTATGAAAAAAGAACATGACAAAAAAAATACCGAAACTTATTCAGGACGACATGTGGCTGCAGCCCTTTTCAGATGTTATTACCGGCCGGATTGAAGCTGCAGAAAAAAAAGAAAAAGAACTTACGGGAGATAAAACCCTTTATGAATTTGCCAGCGGCCATTTTTACTTTGGCCTGCATAAAACGACCGGCGGCTGGGTAATGCGCGAGTGGGCGCCCAACGCTACCCACATTTTTTTAACAGGATCGTTTAACAACTGGGAAGAACAAAAAAAATATTTATTTGAACCGCTCGACAACGGGGTATGGGAACTCAACTTAAAAGAAGAAGAGTTAAAACATGGTGACCTTTATGCACTTTCGATGCATTGGGCGGTGGATTACGGTAAACGTGTGCCGGCATGGGCAAATTACGTGGTGCAGGACCCCGAAACCCATATTTTCAATGCACAGGTGTGGCGTCCGGAAAAGCTTTATCAATGGAATAACAGCGATTTTACCGGAATAACCGAACCACCGCTGATTTACGAGGCACACGTAGGGATGGCGGGCGAAGAGGGGCGCGTGCACACCTACAATGAATTCAGGGAAAATATGCTGCCCCGCATAAAAGCCAACGGATACAACACGGTTCAGCTTATGGCTATTCCCGAACATCCCTATTACGGTAGTTTCGGCTACCATGTTTCAAGCTTTTTTGCACCCTCTTCGCGGTTTGGCACACCCGACGATTTGAAACGACTCATCGACGAAGCGCATGGAATGGGGCTTGCTGTAATTATGGATATCGTGCATTCGCATGCCGTAAAAAACGAAGTGGAAGGCCTGGGAAAATACGACGGCACCCGTTACCAGTTTTTCCACGAAGGGTCAAAAGGTGAACATCCGGCATGGGATTCTTACTGTTTCAATTACGGGAAAAATGAAGTGCTTCATTTTCTGCTTTCCAACGTTAAGTTTTGGCTCGAAGAATTCCGGTTCGACGGGTTTCGGTTCGACGGTGTGACCAGCATGTTGTATTTCGATCATGGCCTGGGAAAAGCCTTCACGAGTTACGACGACTATTTTAACGGAAATGTGGATAAGGAAGCCACCACCTATTTCAGGTTGGTCAACAAACTGATAAAAGAGGTGAAACCCCATGCCATTTCAATCGCTGAAGATATGAGCGGAATGCCCGGACTGGCTGCACCTTTAAATTATGGAGGAACAGGTTTCGATTACCGTTTGGCTATGGGAGTACCTGATTACTGGATAAAACTGATTAAAGAAAAAAAAGATGACGACTGGGAAGTGGGCGATATTTTTTACAACCTTACTTCCAAACGACTGGATGAAAAAGTGGTAAGTTATGCCGAGTCGCACGACCAGGCGCTGGTGGGCGACAAAACCATCATTTTCCGCCTCATCGACAAGGAAATGTATTTCAGCATGCGCAAGGACCAGCCCAACCTGATTGTTGATCGTGGAATTGCCCTGCATAAAATGATTCGATTGATTACTTCCACAACTGCCGGAGGAGCTTACCTTAACTTTATGGGAAACGAATTCGGCCATCCGGAATGGATTGACTTTCCGCGCGAAGGAAACGGCTGGTCGTATAACCATTGCCGGCGAATCTGGAGCATTGCCGAAAACCCTGAGTTAAAATACCACTGGCTGTATGATTTTGATAAAGAAATGATTCGTTTCATCAACGAACATAAGCTGCTGACCATTCCCGCAGTAGATTTTGTGATGGAAAACAAACCCGACCAGGTGCTGGCCTACCACCGCGGACTGTTCCTTTTCGTATTCAATTTTAATCCTTCCCATTCATTCACCGATTACGGAATTCCGCTTGGACCGGGAAAATACCAAATAATACTGAATACCGACTCGGGCCGGTTTGGCGGGCACGACCTTGTGGACGAAGATATTCCGTATTACACATTACCCAGTGGTAAGTTAACCAGCCAGCATTACCTGAAACTTTACCTGCCGGCACGAACTGCGTTGGTTTTTAAAAAAATCGATTTCCCAAAAGCAAAGTGAAACAGTCATGAAATTCCAGACAGAAGTTCAAATTCCAAATTTCGCCTGGCAAACAGGATATCAGAAAAAAAATCTGTTTATGGGCTCGTGTTTTACCGAAAATATCGGGCAAAAAATGGAAATGTTAAAATATCCGGTAGATATCAATCCGTTTGGAATTTTATACAACCCCGTTTCGGTGGCCAACGGGCTGCGATTTCTCCTTCAACATAAAAAATTTACAGAACAAAATTTAGTTCACCATAACAAATTGTGGCACAGTTTTTTTCATCACAGCCGGTTCTCTTCGCCCGATGTAAAAGAAACTTTAACCAACATCAACAACCGGATTGTAAGCTCCGCCGAATTCCTGAAAAATGCCGATTTCCTTTTTATTACATTCGGCACCGCATGGGTTTATGAATACAAACTCACCGGGCAAACGGTTTCCAACTGCCACAAAATCC
>CAZXHP010000122.1:10355-11836 GCA_964639655.1 uncultured Mariniphaga sp. | reverse complement strand
TCATCGTTCATCCGGATTTATTTTAATTCCCTCGGTGCCATCTTTTTTCAAACGCATTTACTGGCAGGGATTATCATCGCATTGGGTTTGCTCATCTATTCACGCATCACTTTTGTTCTGTCTGTTCTGGGTTATGGTGTCGCGTTTTTATTTTACCGGCTGGTGGGTATCGAATTCGACTCACTGGGCTATACGTTTATTGGCTTCAACTACATTTTAACGGCCATTGCGCTGGGCGGGTACTACCTCGTGCCGGGAAGGGCGAGTTTTGGCTGGATTATCCTTTTGCTTCCGGCGGTGGTTTTAATCACCACCAGCACCCAGCAGCTTTTTGTGCTGTTCCGCATCTCGCCCTATTCACTGCCGTTCAATGCAATTGTTTTAACCTTTCTGTATGCGCTGAAACTGCGCGAAAAACGTTCGCGGCATTTAATTGAAACGCCGGTGCAACTGGGAAAACCCGAAAAAAACCTGTACCTGTGGTCAGGGAACATGAAACGTTTCCCGGCGGCGTACCCGGTTTCGACAGCCCTTCCGTTTTACGGCGAATGGACCGTAAGCCAGGCGCACAACGGCAAACACACCCACAAAGGAGCCTGGCGCCATGCTTTTGATTTCATCATTACCGGTCGCGACGGACAGCAGTATAAAAATTCTGGCGATTTTACCGAAGATTATTACTGTTTCGGGAAAGCTGTGCTGGCGCCTGCCGACGGCACAGTAGCCGAAGTGGTGAACAACGTTCCCGACAACACCATCGGCGATGTGAACACAAAAGACAACTGGGGAAATACGGTGATTATCAAACACAACGACTATTTGTATTCCAAACTCAGCCATCTGAAATTTCAGTCGGTAGAGGTAAAAACCGGCGATGCGGTAAAAAAAGGCCAGTTGATTGGCCGGTGTGGAAACTCGGGCCGTTCGCCTTACCCGCACCTGCATTTTCAGTTTCAGGCCAATCCGTATGTAGGTTCCACCACCATCGATTATCCGTTTGGCCATTATCTGTTGAAGGAAGATTCCGGCTACTCCCTCAAATCGTTCGATTTTCCACAAAAAGACCAGGTTTTGGCCAATCCATCCAAAAATGAAGTCTTAAATAAAGCACTGCATTTTATTCCCGGACGGCGGATAAACGTTACGGTGGAAGTGGAATCGGAAAAAGCCAGATGGAAAAAACTGGCAGGCAAATATTCCTGGGTAGCCGAAACCGATGTTTACAACACCACGTTTATTCGTAGTGAAACCGATGGAAGCACAGCGTACCTATACAACCAGGGCGATATGCACTTTTTCACCAACTTCAACGGGAAAAAATATTCGCCGCTGTTTTGGTTTTATGTTACGCTGTTTAAGGTTCCGGTGGGATTTCAGGCCGGAAGCCGGATTCAGGACTTTCTGCCTGTTCATCTGCTTTTTGGCGGTATTTTGAAATACCTGCAGGATTTTGTTGCACCGCTTTTCCTGTTTCTTAGGGC
>CAZXHP010000122.1:0-10255 GCA_964639655.1 uncultured Mariniphaga sp. | reverse complement strand
AGCGACCAGTCGTTTGAGTGGTTGCAGGAATACCTTTACTACAGTTTGCTTTGGGCCGGAAGAGCTTCTGAAGCCAATAAATTAGCCGGCAGTTTCTCTTCCGCAATGCAGGATAAAATCGGTTTTGCCAACAGCAAGATTACCCGTGTTGGAGTTGAGGTGGGGTACAGTTTCAATCCCGATTTTGAAGCATTAACAGCAGCACCCCACGGTCAACAGGCCGGTGTAGGCCAGGATTATGGCGAAGCATTTTACCTGAAAAATTACCATTTTGAATCGTTCGACTTCAGCCACCGGATTACGCCGGGGATTAGTGTGAATCATAATCTGACATACGTGGGATTGAACCGTGACCAGCAAATAGATTGGGGGTCTGCGAATAGTTTTTCGATGAAAACCAATCAGTTTCAGTATTATTTGAATCCGCATTTTGTGTTGGGTAAAAAATTGAATGTTTCTCCTTCCATCTCAGCTATCTGGGGAAATTACGATTTGTTTTTGGGTGGTTTTACAGGAAATCAGATGAAGATGTTCTACAATGCTTCCTCTAGTTTTTCCGACTTTGTTTTTTCTACTTCGGCCTGGTCGCATTTCGGAAGTTTTTCGTCCGGAGCAGAAATAAATCTGGCTAATATTTCCAATCAAAATTTTACTCAACTTTCTGCCTGGTTCACAGTATATCCGCTCTCAAACCTGAATTTTTACCTTACCCCGCGTGTTTATTTTAAAAGCGATGAGGAAAGCGGTTTCGGATACAACACCTTTGGTTTTTCCGGAGGAGCACAATTGGGGCCAATTCATTTTTACGGGCAGTACCTGAACGGTGAAATGGAAAATTTTATCGAAGCCGGTGGTTACGTGGTGTCCAATTTTCCGGGCGTTTCGGAACAGAAATTTTCGGGAAGTATTTATTTTCCCACCGGCAAAAAATATCAATTGGTTTTGCGCTATATTAGCCAGGACGTTACAGAAGAGTACCGGGTTTATACCAACCTTGTGGAGAGCAATTCAGTGAATTACAACTATGTGAAACATACTTTAACAGCCGGAATATCATGGAATCTCTAAGAATAAAAATAAGCTTGCTGATTTTGATGGTTGCTGCTTTGGCAGGCAGTGCGCAGGTAAACCAGGAAACCCTGGAGCAGGCGTTTGCCCGAAGCTATGAACTGGAAAAAAACAAGGATTTTGTGTCCGCTGCCAAAGAGCTGAACAAAGTTTACGACCAGTCGTCGTACGAAATCAATCTGCGGATGGGCTGGCTCTGGTACAATGCCGGACGGTTCGATGAATCGGTGAAATACTATTCGCGCGCACAGCAACTGATGCCATATTCCGAAGAAGCCCGGTTTGGATTGATTTTGCCCAAAGCGGCGCTGGGCCGGTGGGACGAGGTAATTGAACTCTACAACAAAATCCTCGAAATTCATCCCAACAACACCATTGCCATGTTTCGTCTGGGGATGATTTATTACGAACGTAAAAACTACGATAAAGCCCTGCCACTGTTCAAAAAGGTGGTGGACCTGTACCCGTTCGATTACGACGGGCTGCTTATGCTGGCCTGGACTTCCTATTTCACGGGGAATTACAACCAGGCCAAAGTGCTTTTCAGCAAAGTGAAATTGTACAATCCCGGAGACGTTTCGGCCAACGAAGGATTGCAACTGATGAGGTAAACAACAAAATTCATTTTCTAAAATCTTCTTTTAAACTTATTTTATATTAGAAAATTGTTATTTTTAACAAACTTTTAAGATAAATGAATTATCTGGAATTTGAAAAAGCATTAAAAATGTTCCCGGTTTTTTCCGTAAAGGATATACAAAAGCGGTTTCCCGATTTTGACAACCGAAGGTTGGTGGAGTGGCAACAAAAAGGATATTTATTAAAAATAAAAAGAGGATATTACTGCTTTCGTGAAAAACCCCACCGTGAAAAATTTTTGCAATTTGCTGCAAATAAAATTTATTCACCTTCATATATTTCATTCGAGAGTGCTTTGTCGTATTATAACCTGATACCTGAAAGCGTTTTTACAATTACATCTGCAACCACAAAAAATACCGCAAATTATTCTACCCCTGTTGGCAATTTTAGCTATAAGCATTTAAAACCATTGTTGTTTTTTGGTTATAAATTACTGAAAGAGAAAGATTTTGTTGTAAAAATTGCTGAACCCGAAAAAGTGCTTCTCGACTTTTTTTACATCAAAAAAATGAATACACTTGAAGAAGTTGAAGAAATGCGGTTTAATGAAATAGTGGCAAACGAAATTATTAGTTTTGAAAAGTTGAGGAAATATCAGCGGATTTTCAATTCAAAAACAGTAGATAAAAGAATAGAAATGTTTATTCAGATAATCCATGCTTAGTTTAGAAGAATTAAAACCATTTTACCCGGAATCGCTGCACAATTTTGAACGGTTCATCATAAGAGAGTATTTGCAGTACAAAATCCTCGAGATAATATTTGAAAGCCCTTATGAAACTAAGCTGGTTTTTCTTGGCGGCACCTGTTTGCGCATCGTTTACAACAACAACCGTTTTTCGGAAGATCTTGATTTCGATAATTTTAATCTGTCGGAAAGTGATTTTAAAGAGGTTACTGAATTCGTTAAAAAAGGCATCGAAAATCTGGGCTACGAAGTCGAAATGCGCAATGTTCTCAGAGGTGCGTATCATTGTTATGTGCGGTTTCCCGAATTGCTTTATAACGTAGGATTGACGCAACATAGGGAAGAAAAGATTTTAATCAGGCTGGATACTGAATCCCATCATTTTAGTTATCGACCTGATCAGCGGGTACTGAATAAATTTGACGTTTTCACACAAATCAATTCAACTCCCAAAGATATTTTGCTTGCCCAAAAGTTTTATGCCGTCATTAACCGTAAAAAAAATAAGGGACGTGATTTTTTTGATATTGTTTTTCTGCTCGGCCAGGGTGAAATTCCCAATTATGAATACCTGTCGTTGAAACTTGGCATCGATTCGTCAAACGAACTCAGGCAAAAAATTATTGAAAAATGTAACAAAATAAATATGAAAGAGATGGCGGAGGATGTAAGCCCTTTTCTTTTTAATAAAAAGGATGAGAAAAAAATCCTGCTTTTCCCCGAATATATCAAACAAGCCAAATTGAATTAAAAATCGATAGTTATGAAGTCAATCCTTGCTTTTGCCATGCTCATGCTGATTTATACATCAGGAAATGCCCAGGTTACCCTCGAAAAGAAATACGACTACTCCACTTCGGTAGTTGAGCTTGAAACCATCGGTTACAAATATTATCTGATGGATGTGCCCAACGGGCAATGCCGCATTTACAACCTAAACCATTCGCTGTTTAAAACCATCAACTGCAATGTTCCGGCAGGTTTTTATTTGTACGACATTAAATTCCTGTCGGAAAAACTGTTTGACAACGATGCGGGAATTGAACTGCTTTGCACGTTTTACAAATACAATGCTTCGCCGGAATATTACGAATACGACAGTAAAATCATCAATGAAGACGGTTCGCAGCTCGCGTTTATCGATGGCGCACTTTATAACTACATCCACAAAACAGGCGAAAATACCTGGAAGCTGTTTTCGTATTGTTACGATTTTTCGGTTTGGCCGGAAAAGGTGTGGACCAACATTTACAGTCTGCCCGGAACGCCGGTGGTGAGCGCTTTTCTGGAAAATGAAAATCCGGAGTTTAATCTGAAGGCTTTTCCAAATCCGGCGACCTCTCAGCTGAAAGTAGCCTACAGTTTGCCTCCGGAAATAAGGGAAGGTACACTTTTCCTTTTCGACAACAGCGGCAGGCTTGTTCAGCAATTTATTATCGACAACCACACCGACCACCTGCTGCTGAATGTTTCGGGATACAAAAGCGGCGTTTACCACTATTTTGTGGAATACGGCAATAAAAGAATCCCGTCGCAAAAGCTTGTGGTGAGATAATGAATAAAAAGTTGAACCCTTTCAGGGTTCTGTCCGCATGGCTTATTTAACCACGGGTTCCACCCGTGGCTATTGTGGTTAAACCACTTCGTGGTTGGACCTTAAGCCAGGTATAATTCAACAGTTATGATTCCTACTTTCTACCTCTGGTTATTATCATTAAACCACTTCGTGGTTTTTCCGAATTTTTTGTAGCTGACTTAATTCATCGAAAAACCTGCAATTACCCCCAATATCCCGAAGGGATAAAACAATAATAGCCGTAGGTGTAACCTACGGAAGTTTACCGCCGCCAAACCGGAACCCTGAAAGGGTTCAACAATATTTCAACAGAAAATGAAAGGGATTTACTCTGAATAATCCGGCCTCACATCGCCGTACTTCTCCACAATTTCATTTAGAATTTCAGTGACTTCGGCATTGGTTTCGGCACGCAGCAATCTGATTTTCAATTCGCGGAAATTGGGCAGCCCCGGAAAATATTTGGCAAAATGGCGACGCATCATCAAAATAGCCGAACGTTCGTTGTCTTTCCAGTCGAGATTGAGTTTCAGTTGCTTTTTTACATTTTCCACCACTTCTGCTACAGTGGGTGATGGCAACGTTTCGCCGGTTTGCAGGTAGTGTTTCACTTCCCTGAAAATCCAGGGACGGCCAATGGCAGGACGGCCAATCATCAGTGCATCTACCCCGGTTTGTTCCAGCAAGGTTTTGGCTTTTTCGCCGCCGGTAATGTCGCCGTTTCCAATAATCGGAATTGAAATTTGCGGATGGTTTTTTACTTCGCCAATCAACGTCCAGTCGGCCACGCCGGTATATAATTGTTCGCGGGTTCGGCCATGAATTGCCAGTGCGGCAATTCCGGCATCCTGCAACCGCAACGCGGCTTCCACAACGGACTTGTCGTTTTTATCCCAGCCCAGCCGGGTTTTGGCAGTAACCGGTACCTTCACCGCCCTTACAATTTCGGCAGCCATTTGCTGCATTTTGGGCAGGTCGCGCAGCATGGCAGCTCCGGCGCCGTGGCGGATGATTTTTTTCATGGGACAGCCAAAATTGATGTCGATAAAATCGGGTTCCAGCTCTTCGGCCACCTGCGCCGCCTGTACCATGGAATCTATGTTGTGCCCGTAAATCTGAATGGCAACCGGCCGGTCGAAATCGAACAGCACCATCTTTTGCTTCGTTCTTTTTACATCCCGCACCAGTGCTTCCGACGACACAAACTCGGTGTACATCACATCGGCGCCATATTTTTTGCACATCCACCGAAACGACTTGTAGGTGACGTCCTCCATGGGCGCCAGAAACAGCGGGGTTCCTTCCAGTATGAGGTTTCCGATTTTCATTTCTGTTACAAAATTAGGAAAAGGTGTGTTCAAGCAGAATTTTAATTCCCATTCCAAATAAGATAATTCCTCCCAAAATGAGAGACTGTTTGCTGCATCCGGACGGTATTTTTTTCCCGAATAACATGCCCAGCATGGAGGCAATGAATGTTACCGCACCGATAATTAAAACCGGAAACAGGATGGGTATTTCGAGAAAACCAAAACTGAGACCCACTACAAGTGCATCGATGCTGGTAGCGACGGACAGACTTATGATGACCCGTTTTCTTAACGGATCAAAGTTTTGCAGCGTACCGTCAGGTTTTATACCTTCCACCATCATTTTAATTCCGATTAAAGCCAGCAATCCGAAGGCAATCCAGTGATCAACCGAATGAATTAAATTGTTAAGTGTTTTTCCGGCAAACCATCCAATTACCGGAAACACAGCCTGGAAAAATGCCAGCGAAAAGGCAATGGGAACAGCCTGTTTGAAACGGATTTCCTGCTTCATCAGCCCACACGAAACAGAGACCGCAAACGAATCGAAACTCAATCCGACACCAATTAGCAGGAATGTTATGAAGTGCGTAAAACTCATTTTAGTTTAAAGGCGTAAAAATACCGAATTCATTAAATACTGAAAGCTTTGTAATTTTATTTTCAGCAAAATACTGATTTGTTGTTATAAAACTGAAGGATAGTCGTCCATATTAGCAAATGACCGAAGACGAGTTTAAAAATGGTGTAATACCGTATTCGCGGAAGCTGTATCCCTTATTGAGAAGGATACTGAAAGATGAGGAAGAAACACGGGATGCCCTGCAGGATTTAATGGCCAAACTTTGGAGCAAAAGAGATGAGCTCGGGAAGTGTCAGAATCTGCAGGCTTACATAGTAACTGTGGCAAAAAATTACAGTTTCGATTTGCTGAAACGGCGTCGCATTGTAAATTTTAGTGAAAACGGAGAAAAGCAATTTTATCAAATAGAGTCGGATGAAGTTAGTCCGGATTTAAAAGAAAAATATGAACAGGTGCACAAAGTTATCGCAAAACTGCCTGAAAAATACCGCGAGATTATCCGGCTGCGCGACATCGACGGGTTTACCTACGAGGAAATAAAAACGATGACCGGGATGGAAGTGCCCCACATCCGGGTGGTACTATCGCGGGCACGGCAAAAAGTGAAAGACGAAGTGGAAAGAATTTACAATTATGAAGACAAAAAACAATTTGCTGGAAAAATATTATAAGGGAGTAAGCACAGAAGAAGAAGAAAAAGTGTTGAAATCTGACATCCTTTCTTCCGGTTTGGAAACTGTTGAAAAAAATATTTTCAGCTATTTCAGAAACCAGGCCACTCTTCCAGAGAATTTGGAGGAATCCATTTTTGAGAATATCCGGGGCGGGGAGCGCAAAAGAAAAGCCCGAAGGATTTGGATTTATTCCTTTACATCGGCAGCAGCTTCGGTACTCATTATTTTGAGCATTTTCCTGGGAAACCGGGACAATAAAAAGCAAAAAATGGAAAATGATTTTTTTGTTCTGGAAGAAGCGCTGTTCAGGATTTCTGAAAGCATTCAGCCCGAAGAACAAAACGAAATGCTGGTGCTGTGGGTCGATGAAAATGTGGAAATAATAGTCAACTAAAAAAAAAGTCATGAAAACAATTTTGTTCATTTTAACACTTTGTGCTTTTACCCTGAACGGAATAGCACAGCAGGACCTATTCGGGCAACTGACCGAACATTATGCAGACCGGGATGGATTCAGTGCCAGCCGTATTACCTCCGACATGTTCGATTTATACATTAAAAAACGAAATATCGATGAGCAGTCGCCGGTTTTCGATGCGCTGAAAAGCCTGGATAATATTCTGGTCGTCTCGCAAACCGGTGTTTTTCGGGGTGGTATTTCAACTGCCGCTGAAACAAAAACCGATGATTTGGCCACCGAAATCCATCAGTCCATTCTGGATTTTTATAAAAATAACAATTTTATATTGTTCAAAACTGAAAAACAAATGGGCGAAGATGTGAAAGTTTTCCTCAAAAAAAACCAGGAAAAAATTGAGTTGCTGGCTTTGGTAACCCATTCGCAGTCAGCTACCAGCCTGATTCAACTTCAGGGAGATATCGATCTTTCCACTGTTTCGCAACTCAGCCAGGCGCTGAACCTGCGCGGGCTTGAGAATCTGTACAAAATAAATAGCCAGGGTTCTGCGGCTTTTTATGTAGGTGCGGGCTCCGAATGGTCGCGGGAACGTATAGAAGAAATGGTGGTTAGGCAACGGGAAATGGCTGAAAAGCAGCGCTACTTGAGTGAGGAACAGCGTCAAAAAATTGAAGAACAGGCCCGGGTTATGGCAGAAAAACAACGTGAATTAGCTGAAAGGCATCGTGAGCTGGCTGAAAAATACAATCGGTATCCCATTCTTTTAAACTACCCGGGCGATGCCAACGCGGTTTATTTCCTTAATGGAAAAAAGGTAGATGCTGAGGCATTGAAAAAAATTAAACCCAACGATATCGAGAGTATCGAGGTAACCAAACCCAAAAAAGAGGGTGAAGAAACTACCATTAAAATTAAAACGAAGTAAAAAAAATGCTTCGAATAAAAACGGGCAGGTTTTTACAAAACCTGCCCGTTTTTATTTAAAAATCCCTGAGAATCACTCTAAAAATTTTGAGTAAGTAATCACCAGCTTAATTCCCGTTTGGCTGTTGCTTCCCTTTAAAACAACCCGGTTGGCTTCGCTGTTTTTGCGTGCCGGAGTTAAAAAGAATCCATGATTTTCTGCTTCGCCCTCAATAATTTGCTGCATGTGTTGCGTAATGTTAAACCGGTAGGTATAGTCTGAACGCAACCTGCCCCCATAATATGCAGCGCTGAAACTGTAATCGATTGGCAGGAACTCGGTTCCCTCCTCATCCAAAACAGTAAATAATAATTGCGAAGGTGGCGGGTATTTTTCTACTTCGGAAGCTATGGTATCTACCTGAAAAACAAGCTCTGCCTTGTTTATACCAATATTCGCAGAATCTTTCCACGAAGTTATTCCATCAATATAAATTTTTGATTTTAAACCACCCGTTGCCTGCACATAGATTAGCGAATCGTCGCCGGATTCCACATTCAGGTTGGCTTCGAAAGGCGTTCCTGAATAATCGTGTTGAATGGAATTTACCCGGGCGCTAAAACGTGTTATTACATAAGGATTTAAAAGGGTATCCGGTTCTTCTTCAGCTTTGTTTTCATCGTTGTTGTAGTAAACAACCAGGGCCGATCCCTGGAAATTACCTGATGAGGCGGCTTCCAGTGTAAGTATGGAACCACCGGTTTCGGTTCGCGCTTCCGGTTCGATATATAAACCTTTGAAATATTCAAGGAACACATCGTTGTTAACCATTTGCAGCGAATCGGCATCTACCAGTTTTTGCCCCAGCGAATTGTCGAGCGGTATGGTAATGAGTTGGTAAAAAGTGTCCTGTGAAGCAGAATCGAGCTCAATAACCGGTGTATAGTCTCTTTCACCAAGCAGTTGTGTTGATGCCAGTTCTTTTAAATTGACATATTGATTGTAACGCTGGTCCACATCAATCGGCGCTTCCAGTTCGTAAACCCTGAACTTTTGCGAGGTTACGGTGTCGCCGTACATGAGGCGGTAGTATAAAAATAATTTTACCGAGTCAACAACGGTGTTGGTTCCAAAATCGGGATATCCCTGGAGCCTGAAATGTGCTGCAAAATCGATGTTTGTTTTTCCGAAAACCGGGTCGTAAAAACTTCCCAGAAGACTTTTTGAGGGTTCGTCCGTAGAAATCGAATCTTCGCGGTAGGTAAATGAAGAGATACTGTTTTTTTCTACCAGGTTTTTTACCTCAATTAAATCTCTTGTGGGCAGTAACTCCATGCCCAAATCATTGGGTTCGTTACATGCAGTAAAAAATGCCGCAACAGCCGCTGCCCAAATTATCAGATGGTATTTAAAAGTTATTTTGCGTTTCACTGAATCGTTGTTTTTAGTAATTGTTTTCCTGATCCCAAAAATAAATCACAAACGTATAAAAAATCGATGAGGGAGTGGTGTAAATGACTGCAATTTTGATCTTTTTACGATAAAATTTGATCTTTTAACAACTACCATATTTTTTTGTAAAAGTCGTCGTAAGCGTCAATGTATGTTTCTTTTGGTTGATGGCCCAAAAAGGGTTTGCCGGTTTCGGGAACGTATTTTTCAAGTTCCGGATTTATATTTTGGGTACCCTGAATAATGGCATCGGAATAATTTATGGCCAGTTTACTCAGGTTCACATAATTCGGATTGTCGAGCAGGGAGACATCTTCCGGAACCATCCCGTCGAGCAAAACTTTGGTTTTAATTTCGGGGTTCAACGTTTTTTTAAACTCATCGTTGTACAGGGAGTAAACCACTTTCGACTGACCGAACAGCGGGTCGTTGTAATAATATTTTTTAATGAACAGCGGCACCAGCGCAGTCATCCAGCCGTGGCAATGGATTAAATCGGGCGCCCACCTTAGTTTTATTACCGTTTCCAATACACCGCGTGCAAAAAACAAGGCGCGTTCGTCGTTGTCGTCAAACTCTTCTCCTTTTGAATTGGCAACAACCTGCTTCCGGTGAAAATAGTCTTCATTGTCAATAAAATAAACCTGCATACGGGCTGCCTGAATAGAAGCCACTTTAATAATCAGCGGATGGTCGGTATCATCGATCACGAGGTTCATCCCCGAAAGACGAATTACTTCATGCAACTGATTCCGACGTTCATTTACGCATCCGTAACGCGGCATAAATGTGCGAATTTCCCGTCCTCTTTCCTGCACTCCCTGTGGCAGGTAGCGGGCAATTTCCGACATTTCACTATCCGGTAAATAGGGGGTAATTTCCTGAGAAATATAAAGGATCTTTTTCTTTTCCATTGACCTGTAAGCGCGGTTTATAACAG
>CAZXHP010000121.1:6068-11859 GCA_964639655.1 uncultured Mariniphaga sp. | reverse complement strand
CCGTCGTTGTCCATATCGTCCAGTTGAAACGGAACCAATGAATTGTCAGCATTTTTGAAAAGTGGCATTAATCCTGCCGGCAATTCTACTTTTTGGCTCAGTTCGTCTTTGGTTAAAACAACAACCTCATCCGGTCGTTCAACATTTTGCGGGTTCTGAAACGAGAGTGTAGCCTGCTTTCCGCATGAAAAAAAGAGGCTGGTTAAAAGGAGAGCTGTTAAAATTTTTGAGTTCATTTTATTCAGGAATATCGTTTTCACCTTTCACATAACCAAAATTGGCGAGAATACCGCCATCCACATAAAGTACATGACCGTTCACAAAATCGCTGGCTTTGGATGCCAGAAACAGCGCTGCATTTCCCACGTCTTCGGGTTCGCCCCAGCGACCGGCGGGAGTGCGGGTCATCACCAAATCGTTGAACGGATGGCCGCCTTCGCGAATTGGCGCCGTTTGCGCCGTGGCAATGTAGCCGGGCCCAATTCCGTTCACCTGAATGTTGTATTTTGCCCACTCGCAGGTCATATTGGCGGTAAGCAGCTTTAGTCCGCCTTTTGCCGATGCATAGGCTGAAACCGAATTGCGCCCGTAAACGCTCATCATAGAGCACATGTTGATGATTTTCCCAGAGCGTTTTTCGATCATTTTAGGGGCCACGCGTTTGGAAACAATAAGCGGGGCTACCAAATCGACGTCGATTACCTGTTTATATTCTGAAACGGGCATGTCGAGAATGGGAATTCGTTTGATAATTCCGGCATTGTTCACCAGAATATCAATCGTTCCCACTTCCTTTTCGATTTGGGTAATTCCGCGGTCCACGTCCTCCTCGCTGGTTACATCAAATTTTAACGTATAAACCTCAATTCCATCGGCAGCATACTCTTTTTTGCAGCCTTCCAGTTTTTCTTCGGAAATGTCGTTCACACAAATTGTGGCCCCGGCTTTTCCCAGTACTTTGCCGATGGCCATTCCAATTCCGTGTGTTCCTCCGGTAACAAGGACAACTTTTCCGCTCAAATCAAATAATTCCTGTACCATTATAATTTTTATTGATTATCGATTAATGCTTATTTATTTGAATGGATTTCATTACCTCAACTCAGTGGGTTTAATGTGATCCATATCGGTATAATCGAGGTTTTCACCTGCCATTCCCCAGATAAAAATGTAGTTGCTGGTTCCGGCAGCCGAGTGGATTGACCAGTTGGGCGAAATTACCGCCTGCTCATTATGCATCCAAAGGTGGCGGGTTTCATCGGGCTGGCCCATGATGTGACAAATGGCCTGGTCTTCGGGCAAATTGAAATAAAAATACACCTCGTTTCGGCGGTTGTGCTGATGCGGCGGCATGGTGTTCCAAACGCTGCCGGGCATTAATTCGGTTAACCCCATTTGCAACTGACAGGTTTCCACAACGGTGTTTATCAGCAGTTGGTAAATTTTTCGTTCGTTCGACGATTCGAGCGCCCCCAGGTGCAGCACGTTAGCATCGTTTTGCGTAACATGTTTCACCGGAAACTCTTTATGAGCAGACGCCGAGTTGATGTAAAAATGTGCCGGATTCTGCGGATCGTCGGAACGAAATTCCACGTCTTTGCTTCCTTTTCCGATGTAAAGCGCATCTTTGAAATTCATTTTGTACTCCGTTCCGTCAACCACGATGGTGCCGGGACCTGCCACACTGATAACACCCACCTCGCGGCGATAGCAGAAAAACTCTGCTTTTAACGGATCGATGGTTTCCAGTTTCAACGGCTTGTCAACCGGCACTGCTCCACCTACAATAAACCGTTCGATAGCTGAATAAACCAACCGGATATTTCCCGGTTCCATCACCTTTTCCACTAAAAATTCTGTTCTGATTTTTTCGGTATCATACGTTTTAAAATCGTCGGGATGGTATGCATACCGTTCTTCATAAATTGTTGCCATACTATTTTATTTTAATAATTCCTGTTGTCTTTTCAATGCTTCCAAATAGTAATAATCTGCGTAATTAATTGCGACGTCCACCTCACTGTTTGCGGGTTTGTGACCCACACTGTGTTTTAAAAGAAAACCACCGTTTGAACCGTCGGTTGCCCTGTATTTTTCTGAAGAAAGACTCTCCACAATTTTTTGGGCAGCATCGAGATAAGTTTCTCCTTTTTCAGAAAACGTGCTCAATTCGAAAAATGCTGAAGCCATAATTGCTGCGGCCGAGGCATCGCGATGAGTATCGGGAATTTCCGGATCGTTAAAATCCCAGTATGAAACCACATCTTCCGGTAAATTTTTCAAAATAAAATCACCGATATTTTCGGCTGCATCCAAATACTTGTTGTCTCCGGTTTCGCGATAACACATGGTGTAACCGTAAAATCCCCAGGCTTGTCCCCTTCCCCATGCCGATTCGTGATTCAAACCCTGGTGAGTATGTTTTACCGCCGGTTCACCGGTTATTGTATCGTAACTCACCACATGATAAGAACTCCAGTCGTCGCGAAAATGGTTTTCCAGCGTTACATCGGCGTGCGAAACCGCAACATCGCTGTATTTTGGGTCGCCGGTAACTTCCGAGGCCCAAAACAACATTTCGAGATTCATCATGTTATCCACAATTACCGGATAATCCCATTTATCGCTGTTATGGTCCCAGGACCGAATACAACCAATAGTTGGATTAAAGCGGGTTAACAGCGATTCCGATGCCTGAATAATTACATTTTTGTATTCTTCATTGCCGGTTAACCGGTAGGCATTGCCATAGCTGCAAAACACCATAAAGCCCAAATCGTGCGTAGTTGTACGGTACTGCACTCCGTCGAGTTTCAATGTATTTTCCGTTGCTACATTTTTCCAGTATTCATCACCTGTCATTTCATACATTAACCAGAAAGAACCGGCAGGAAAACCACAGGTCCAATCCCTGATGCCTACCATCCAGTAGTCGCCGTCTTTACTGGGATAAGAACGGGGTACTTTGTCATCCGGAATGGCCTGAACCAATACTTTAAACTGATCGTTCAACTGTTTTTTTAACTGGTGAAATTCCAATTTTTTGCTTTTTTCTCCAGAGCAGGAAATTAAAATCAAAGCAATCCCCGCAAATAATAAATTCTTTATTTTCATATTTTTTTTGTTATTTTTCACAAATATACATTTAAAATAATTAAATTGCAATCGATTGCAAATGTATTTGTTTTATTAACTTTATCAAAAAAATTTATCTCAAAATGGAAAAACAGGGCGAAACGACAATCCACGATATTGCAAAAAAGCTAAATATTGCAGCCTCTACTGTTTCGCGGGCGTTGAATAACAACCCGATAATCAGCGAACCCACACGTAAGCTCATTGAAAAAACTGCCAAAGAGATGGGATACCGGCCAAATATTCTGGCGGCAAACTTCAGAACCAAAAAAACCCACATGATTGGTGTGGTTTTGCCGCTTATCAACCGCCATTTTTTTTCGTCGGTTATCAGCGGAATTGAGGAAGTTGCCTATAACCGTGGTTTTGCCGTTACCATTTCCCAATCGAACGATAATTTCGAAAAAGAAGAAAAAATTGTTCAAACCCTTTTTTCCAACCGGGTGGATGGCCTGATTGTTTCCATTGGAATGAAAACCCAGTCTTTCGATCACTTTAAATTATTTTCAGAACGAAATGTGCCCCTGGTTTTTTTCGACCGTGTAGTGGAAGAAATTGAAGCCGATAAAATAGTAGTGGATGATTACCGGGGTGGATTTAAAGCAACAGAGCACCTGATTAAACAGGGCGGTACACGAATTGCCCATATTGGCGGCCCGTTAAATATTAAAATTTACCAGGACCGGCTGGCGGGTTTTAACGACGCTATGGAAAAAGCCGGTCTTCCGGTTGAAAAATCAATGCTGATTCATAACAGTCTGACCCGGACTGATGGGACAAATGCCATAAAAAAACTGTTGCAGAATAAAATAAAACCCGATGCTATTTTTTGCGCCAACGACACAACGGCCCTAAGCGTCATAATCTACCTGCGCGAAAAGGGAATTAAAGTTCCCGACGATATTTCAATTGTTGGATTCAGTAACGAACCTTTTTCAGAAGTTGTAACGCCTTCGATAAGCACAATAAAACAACCCGGATTCGAGATGGGGAAAAAAGCGGCAGATTTATTGATCAGACAAATCAAAAACAAAGACAAAGACAAACCCGATCACCGGTTCCAGACATTTGTGATGCCAACCGAACTTATTGTACGGGAGTCGTCGGTACGGAAATAAACAAACTCATTCGATAAAATTCAGAACCGGATTGTCCGGCGAAAAAGCGCCGCTTCTGCTTAAAAAGTTATATTCTTTTTCCCCAACCACAACCCACTTGTTTTTCCCATTTTGGGAAAAAATTCAGGAATTTAAATTCATGTATTGATTAAAAGCTATTAATACCTTAAATTACATGATTTAACAATCTAAAAATTAAAAATTATGATTAAACATTTTTTACCTGCTGTTTTAGCATTTCTTTTTGCATGGTCTGCAGAAGCACAAAACACAACCTTTAACGAAGGCGATAAAGTACTAAATCTGGGAATTGGATTTGGAAGTACACTTTATTCAGGCAGCTACTATACGAACAGAATACCCCCGGTTTCTGCTTCGTTTGAAGTAGGGATTAAAGACGAATTGTTTGACGAAAACAGTTCACTTGGCGTCGGTGGCTATTTGGGTTATACCGGAGCAAAATGGGATTATATGAATTATGGATGGAGTTATACAAGTATAATTGCAGGTGCCCGGGGAGCTCTTCACTATCAATTTGTTGATAATCTCGACACTTATACAGGACTTATGCTTGGATACAATATTGTCAGTTCAAAGTCGCATGGATCGGGAGGAACCACAACTAATGCGGTCGGAAGCGGTTTAACATTTTCCTGGATTTTGGGCGGCCGGTACTATTTTACTGACAACCTTGCCGGATTGCTCGAACTCGGTTACGGAGTTGCCTACCTCAATGTAGGAATTGCACTGAAAATATAATACCCGACGAATAAAAAGTTAAAAAGGTTTTTTCTTTTTCAGGAAAGAACCTTTTTACTTTATCAGAACCTGGCTGCCACCGCTTCTTTAAATTCAAGCTTAAGGGCTTCGAACGTTTCTTTAACTGAAATAATTTTAGATGTTTTCCAGGCGTTTGAACCGGCAAAAGCGTAACCGTTAAAAAAATTGCCTTTCATAGCGCTCATCAGCGCTGCAAAAATGCAATAGGGCGTCTTTTCAATGTCACAGGTTTTCAGACACTTATACGGGCATTTTACCGGACGTTTTTCCCCCCGGTTTATTTTATCTATAAACTCATTCCGGATTGCCCTGCCCGGCATACCTACCGGACTCTGGATAATTTCAATATCACTTTCAATGGAATCGATGTAGGTTTGTTTAAACTCTTCCGAGGCATCGCATTCGTGCGTGGTTACAAACCGGGTGCCGAGTTGAACGCCGGTTGCCCCCAAATCCATAATCTCTTTTATATCAGAACCGGAATAAATGCCACCGGCAGCAATAACCGGGATGGTAACATTGTATTTTTCCTCAAACGGTTTTACCTGCGAAACAACTTCGGGAACCAGTTTTTCGAGGGCATATTCGGGGTTGTCAAGCTGCTCGCGCTTAAACCCTAAATGCCCTCCGGCTTTGGGGCCTTCAACTACAATGGCGTCGGGAAGATAGTTGTAAACCTCTTTCCATTTTTTGCATATCAGCGCAGCAGCCCGCCCTGACGACACAATTGGAACCAGCTTGGTTTTTGCCCCTTTTGT
>CAZXHP010000121.1:0-5968 GCA_964639655.1 uncultured Mariniphaga sp. | reverse complement strand
GAAATTCCAATACCCATTCCACCCTGAATGACAGGAATTTTAATTTTTAAATCTCCAATACTAAATGCTTTCATGTAATAATTCGTGTAATAATTAAAGCGTCGAATTTTTGACAAAGATACTTTAATTACGAGACAACAAACATTAAATTGAAATTACTATAACTTCTACCTGGAAGTTTGAATTTTCGTAAAATGAAATCGAAAAATGACGAAACAAAAGCCTCTTTTTGAAACGCTAAAGAGGTATTTTTAAGGTGAAAACATAAATTTCAGAAAAACACCTTCCAATAAAACAGTTACCTTCTTTGGGTTTTATCGTGAATAAATTATTTCCCATTTAAATGCGCCTTCTCCGGCGGTTTTCAGATGAATTTCCCGAAAACCGTTTTTTAATTCTGAACGAACATCAATCTCTTTCTCACAGATTACTTCGGAAAAAGTAAAACCGTCCGGTTCGGTAAGGTAGATGATATAATCGTCGTTTGCCACCAATTCGCACTCTCCCTTCAACTTATTGTCCTGCCAACTAACATCTTTTAACTCCAACGCGCCGCAGGAAATGTGCCTGTTAGTTGCTATCAATTGCGGATGCACTTTTTCTTCGCGAATGCAAAACAACTGGCATTTATAGGTTGAATCGATGCTGCCCGGCGCAAAGCCTTCGTAAAAACTTCCAATGTGCTTCTTATTCCAGAAATCGAAAACGATATATTTTTTGTCCGGATTCAATCCCAGCCTTGCAAATTCAATGTATTTCACCCGGTCGCCCGTCCGCCCGAGCGCCATCCAGTTTTCAAACGGTTTGTTAATTTCCAGCAGAAAAAGGTCGTTGAACGAGGCGCGGCTTGCCTCAAAAATACGCTCTCCGCTGCCCGATGTTTCAGAATCGACACGATCAAGGTACATGGAGCGGCTTGGATCGACATCGTAAATCTGGCCGGGCATGGTGTGCAATACCGGGATAGTGCGGATTATGGGGTCAAGGTTTCCGGTTTTATAGTCTTCCGGTTTGTCGGTTATCATATAAAGCGAACCCGTAATGGAGGTGGCCATGCAATCGCGGTAGGCATAATCTCCAAAAGCCTCGATGTGATCCGGGTCATTCAGCCAAACCACATTATTGAATGAATTGTATTGCGATAAGCCACCGAGGCCGTAACCGTCGGTACCAATCCGGCAGGCGTCGGCCAGCCCAATCAATTCGGGCCGGGCGCCCCAGCATGCCAGCATGTAATTGCCGGGGCCAATCTCTTCGCGGACTGCTTCAATTACATTTCGGAAAGCTTCTTCCCGTGAAACTCCCTTATCTTTAAAAAAATCAGGATAGCTGTTGTACCCATCGTATCTCAGATGCCGTAACGCATCCACTTTAAAATATTTCCAACCCATTTTTTCCAGGCCTTCATAAGTCGGGCGAATAATTTTACCGATGGTTTCCGGATTCGATCCGTCAATGATATATTTTATCCATTTACCTTCGGCAAGATTTCCATTTTTACCGGTAACAAAAAGGTTTTTATTAGCTTCGGCACCCGCCTTATCATTAAACATCACGTTAGTCCAAATCCCCGGTTTCATTCCTTTTTTGTCGATGTAACGGGCAAGGCTCTCCAACCCGGTGGGAAATTTTTCGTTCGGCGACAACCAGCTTCCGGGCCAGCCAACAGGTTCCTGCTGAAAACCATCGTCCATCTGCAGGTACTCCAGCCCGTACGGGACCAGTTTCTCCGACAACACATCGGCTGTGTGGTGAATGTCCTCTTCGGTCACGCGATTCCAAAATGCAAACCACGAGCACCAGCCGACAACCGGCTTTTCAGGTACCCGGTACTCCCACGGTTTGAAATATTTCAATCCCCGGTGTTGGCTGTAAAAATGCGGACGGAACCGCAGGCAAATTTCGTTGCCTTTTATATTAATTTTGAATTGATTGTCCCCGGCTGGAATGATTTGTACTTTTGCCCCCTGTTCATCGACCGACAGAACCCAGTCCGATTTCCGGTCGTAAACAGCCCTGTTCAGCAAACTGTTACTTAGTCCGAAACTGTGCCTCACCAGGTCGTATTCGACAGAACTGCTCCGGTCGGCTTCACAGGGAAAGGCTTCTTCGCTCCCGGAAATTTCTCCTTCAATAATCAAATCTTTTCCCTGGAACATGACTACCTGGTTTACTTTTCCTTCTGTGCGGGAAGGATTTTCGACATATTTTATTTTTCCCGTCGATTGGACTGTCCCTGTAAAAATGGTTTTCCCGTTGTACGAAATTGAAATTTGATTATGCTCAATTGCTATTTCAGCAGGAGAATTGGGCGGTTCCTGCCGGGCCAAAGTCATTCCAAAAACGCCGAGGGCAGCAATTAAAAAAAAGATTCTTTTCTTCATGTTTGATAAAAATTTTAGGTTGGGTTTCATTTTTTCTGAATCCATATAAAATCAATCCCGATTGGCTTGTCCGGCTGGTCGGCCTCCAGAATTAGCCTGTGTACTCCTTTTTCCAGTTTTATTACGTCGGAACTGAATGTTCGCGACAAAATACCGTGTTCAGTATGCAAGTCGATTGAGCGGGTTTCCTGCTTAAAATCAACATCGTCGATTGTTGCACGGAATGCTCCTGAAGCTCCGTCCAGCCGGGCTGTAATGTAAATGGTGTAATTCCCGTCTTCGCTAACGGGGAGATTCAGAACAAACGTTTCACCTGCCTGTTCCGGTGCCCATTCGAGCAACTGTCCGCCGGCCCACATCGGACCGGAAACCAGAACTGTGTTTTTCTTTTCCGAAAGAATTTCTTCGGCCTGGTAAAAAACAGAATTGGCCGAGCCCTTTTTAGCCAGCGGCATCCATTTTTCAGGCAGGCTGATTAACCTGACGTCATCCTTTGAAACGGGATTGGCGTCATCGTGCATTCCCCTGAATCCGTAATGATAAACAATACGGGCGTAGGAAAATCCGGGGACCGGCTCGTGGCTCAGCAATTCCATATAAAAAGCAAAGTGATTTTTAAAAGGAATATTGTCGATGATGTGCCAGCGGTAGTTTGTTACAAATCCCCGTGTGCCCGGCCCGTCGTTCCGGGGCTGGCCGCAGTAGGCATGATAAAAAATATCGGGCGACGACCAGGCGTAATTGAAATAATCTTCGGAACCGGTACCGAAAAAAACCGGTGAAGGGTTATCGTCCACGAAAATTTTCTCGTCTCCTTCGCCCCACCAGTTACCGTAAATGGACGGCACTTCAGAAGGGTTCATCAAATAAGCTGCTGCCCCAACAAAAACACCTTTGCCATTCGCCGTAAGGTAATTGATATCGACAGGATGTTCGGGCGACGCCAGCAGGTTGTGCCCAACTTTCCAGCGCGCCCTGAAATACATGGAACGGGCCTCGTCCCAGTTATATTTTTCGGTTGTCACTTTCCCGGTTACCGTAATTTTTTCATCGCCGAAGTTTTCTATTTTTATCGAGGCCGATTCTTTAAACGGCATGAAGTAGCGACAGGTCATCTTCCCGTCTTCGGTTATTGTAAACGGAAGGGACTGGTAAGTATTAATCCCGGCCGCCGTCCCAAAAAAGTCGCCAGCCGGAGATTCTACCTGCGGGACGGAAGCACCGTCAAATGATATGCGTAAAACCGTTTGCCGGAGCGCTTTTTCGATGTCGCTGCTCCAGATTTTCAGTTCCAGGCAGGAAATACCTTTGTTTCCTTTGATGTTAGCTATTTCCTTTTCTTCACCGCTTTCTGTGCCGAGAGCAAAAGGTATTGATTCTCCCTTAATACACGGATAACCGGAATCGGGATTCATCAGAATTTGCTGTGTGGTTTTAATTTCTTCTGAAAAAGCTTTGAGGTCCCTCGGGCTGAATGTTTTTACCTTCGCATCATTTTCATACAACCTGATATTGACATGATAAAAATGCAGTTTTTGAAGGTCGCCTCTCCAGATTATTTTACATCGTTTGGCAAAAGGAACAGGATAGTAGCCAGCCATATTCTGCGTAAACGAGCCATCGAAATCAGTTGTATTTTCAGCAGCCATCGCTTTATAGGTTTGAGTGAAGAAGTCAAAGGCGCTGCCGTCGTAAACCGGCTCCTTTTCCCCATCGAGGTAGAGGCGAATTGTACCATTTATGGCAGCAGTCCAAAGCCTTACAATGGCTCCCGGGCCTTCTGTGTCACAAATCAGGTATTCGCCGATGCCGTCGCTGCCGGGCTCTTGTAAAACCTTTTCAAATCCGGGGATTGGCTCTCCCCCAAACCCATCGGCGTTTTCAAACCAGCCGGGCGCATCAGGGAAGGTACTGCGCCGGTCGTACGATGAATACTGCACCGTGTTGTAACAGGGATCAGGGTACTCAGACAGCCGCTTCAGGTCAACCATCTCTTCAATCAGTGTGCCGGTTGTTATCTGGGCTTTTAAATCAATAGTAAAAAGCAGTATAACAGTTGTAAAAAGCACCAGTGAAGTTTTACATTTTTTTGTTCGGATTTCCATATTCATTTTTATTATTCATTTTTCAATGCTTCTTCAATAATCTCCAGTTCCCCTTCCGGGTAGGTTTGCCTGACATCTTCCCCCGAAAATTCGGAGAGTTTGTCGAGGAAATGGTTAAACCGCTGTGTGTTATTTGTAAATTCGGCATCTGACTGGTAGAGAAACCGGAAAGTTTGTTTAAAGGGTTCCCATCCTATTTGGTCTTTGATGCGGATAAGCGTGTACATGATTCCGTCATGTGCATCTTCTGCATCACCTTTCCTGATTTTGTTTTCGTAGCTCCCGCCTGCATACGTTCTGTAATAGTTTTTCAGTTCGCTGCCGGTATATAGTTTATCCTGGATGACGGAAGCGTCCAGCAACTCAACGGCATAGTACATCCGGAAATTGGCAAACATTTCTTCGTTCCAGTTCCAGTTGCTGTTGCCTTCTATGCCGATACCCGGGGCGAAATCGTGCCCTATTTCGTGCAGGATGCCAAACGACCAGTCGCCTTTGTTTTCAATATCCGTTAAAGAAGACTGAATGTAAGGCCGGTACCATAAAATAGGGTTGCCGGCCACCGCCCAGCCGCCGGGATAAGAATCGACGGAGAAAATCGTAATTATGTTGCCGTTGTACGGATATTCTCCAATCAGTTCATAATATTTTTCATACGCCTTGTCGAGGTTGTTCAGCCAGCTTGTGATTGTTGAGGAAGCGACAACCGAAGCGTCTTCCTGTTTCAACCTTAAACGAAGGTGCTCGCTCTTCCGGTCGAACATATCGATTTGCTGAATCCGAATATCGTCAAACCAGACTTTACCGGAGGACGTTGCGCCCCAAAATCCGAGGCGGCAGGCAATCGTAACTTTTCCTGAATCGGGCGTCAGGAACACAAGCGATGCCTGCTGCCAGTCGTTGGTGCCGGTGAGCGGTTCGCTGCTTTGCCAGGTACCGAACAGGCAAATATTGGCTCCATGGCCTCCCGTAACATTTTTTGTTTTTACTTTGGCAGTAAGTTGGTAAACTTCATCCCCTTCAAGCTGAATGTCCTGCATTAAAGCAATATCATTGTCGATTGTACTCGACAAAGAGATACAATTGCTCCCGTTATTCCCTTCTCCTTGCAACCATTCAATCTTTGCTTTGTCAGGCTTCCAGCTATAATTTTTCCAAACCGGATTTGCCTCTCCAATAGTCACCTTCTCTTCAAATGAAGCATTTACAATTGGCTGATCGTCATCAGATTTGGTCTCCCGGCTGTTGTTTTCCTTATCACAGGCCGGTAAAAGAAAGGCCCATATTCCCAGGAGCAGGAATGAATTGAACCGTTTGAATATTTTTTGACGTCCCATTTTATTTTTGGCGATTTGTTGAATGTTTATTTTTTAAAAAGCGGTAAACTTTAACCGAATGCGGCGGTATTTCCACTTTCATCGTGTTTCCCTGTGGTTTTATATTTTCATGCACCCACAAATCCCTCATAGTATAATCCTG
>CAZXHP010000120.1:3159-11916 GCA_964639655.1 uncultured Mariniphaga sp. | reverse complement strand
ATTTGAGTTTCATTTTAAACAAAAGTTAATTCATATTAAAATGGAAGATATAAATTTTAAAACAGATGTACTGGTAATTGGCAGTAGCGCTGCCGGTTTGGTAGCCGCCTTAACCGGTAAACGGGTTTACCCGGCAAAAAAATTTACTGTGGTCACCCGGTTCCCAAAAACGTTAATTCCCTGTGGAATTCCTTACATTTTCGGATCGGTAGGAAGTTCAGACAACGATATACTGCCTGCTGACAAAATGTTTGAAGCCAACAATATTGAAATGTTGGTGGATGAAGCTGAAGCCATTCAGTTGAAAGAGAAAACAGTACGGTTTCAGTCGGGAAAAATAATTGGGTATGAAAAACTGGTAATCGGGACGGGTTCACTGCCCATCCAGCCCAAATGGTTAAAAGGCGCCGACCTTGAAAATGTTTTTACCGTGCCTAAAAACAAGGTTTACCTCGATGAAATGCACGAAAAACTGAAAGCATTCGACAAAATTACAGTGATTGGCGCCGGTTTTATCGGCGTGGAAATTTCGGATGAACTGAAAAAAGCGGGCAAGGAGGTTACACTAATTGAAAAACTTCCGCGCATTTTGGGTTTGGCTTTCGATGGTGATATTTCGGAAAGAGCTGAGGACCTGTTAAAGGGAAGGGGAGTGAACATAATGACAGGAGCCACGGTTTCCGAAGTTTTGGGAAACGGGAAAGTGGATGGCGTGAAATTGGAAAATGGTGAATTATTGGAAACCGAGGCTGTAATTCTTGCCATGGGATATGAACCCAATTCAAGACTGGCTGCCAATGCCGGACTTCCGGTAAGCGACCGCGGGTTTATAAAAGTGGATGATTTTATGCGCACCACCGATGCGGATGTGTTTGCTGTGGGCGACTGTGCCGAAAAACGCGATTTTATTACCCGTAAACCTTCGCCGGTGATGCTGGCCTCAACGGCCTGTGCCGAAGCGCGCATTGCCGGAATGAACCTGTTTAAACTGTCGGCCATTAAAACCTTTATCGGTACCATTTCCATTTTCTCCACCGCCATTGGAGGAACCGGTTTTGGAGTGGCCGGAATTACGGAAACCCAGGCAGAGGCCGAAAATTTCGACTTTGTTACCGGAACGTTCGAGGGTATCGACCGCCATCCCGGTACCCTTGAGGATACCCACAAACAGTATGTGAAATTGGTGGTTGGCCGCGAGTCGGGCGTTATTTTAGGCGGCGAAGTGTATGGTGGCCTTTCGGCAGGCGAACTTACCAATACGCTGGGCATTATCGTTCAAAACCGGATGACATTGAACTCGTTGCTTACGGCTCAGTTTGGCACACACCCGCTACTCACGGCTTCACCTGCCGGTTATCCGCTGGTGAAAGCAGCCGAAAGCGCAGCTTCGAAGATAATGTTCAGGTAGTGTGGAACTGAAATATTAGAACCGGTAACTCGCAGAAACTGGAATGTGACAACAAACCTTGCGGTGTTTGGGGTGATGGCAGTTTCGGGCGTTGCCGGTTTTTTTCAAATAATTCTGAAACAATCTGCCAGAAATATAAGTAGCAGTGAAAGGCAGAATGCAATTACAGGGGCAATGAGCCACATTAGCGCCGTAAGCTGCCGAAAAAGAAGGGCCGGTTCCGCTACCTCCCATGGTAATGGCAAGAAACATGGCAATAATGAAGGGGATAAGAAGTTGGCTGAATAACGGTGAAATCATATTTTTAATCGAATTGAAAGGTTTTTCGAAGTGTGATACCAACAGTTCCGGGATCTCCGGGCACTCCGGCATAATGGCCGGCATTTCCTCCGGCCGGCATCAGTTGTTCAAAATAATCAGTATCCAACAGATTGCGTCCCCATAAAAACACGGAAAATCCGGCAAAATCCCTGAATCCAAACTGAGCGTTTAACAGCAAATTGGAATCTATTACGAGATATTCAGACGGTGATGAACTGGATGAGAATTTTGACCGGTAGAATAAATCCGTATTAAAATAATAACTTCCGGCACGCGAGAATAAATTTCCTGGTTTTGTTAATTCAATACCACCTGAAAACGCCCATTTTGAAATGCCTGGCAATTGGCTGCCCGAAATGTCTTTAAATGAAGGGCCTCCTGTCTCTTCGAGCGGCGGCGGTGCATTTTTAAACGAAACATATTTTCCGTCGGTATATGCCACTGCAGCATGCAATGAAAGTATTTCGGTAATTCTGAATTTTCCTTCTGATTCTACACCTCTGACGCGAACTTTTTCGGCATTCGCCAGGTATCCCCGGGTTACCGAAAGGTCGGCAGCCTGCACCTGTGTCTGGAAATTTTTAATGGTTGTGTTAAACACTGTGAGATTTAGAAAGGATGTGGCAGCAGGAGTTGATTTTAATCCCATCTCATAATGAATAACCTCTTCGGGTTTAATAACAGCCAGTTCGGTCATTGGTTGTCCGTTTTCGCGGGGCAAACCGCCCAGGTTGAGTCCAACGGGTTTAAAGTTGCTGGCCACTGTGGCAAAAGTATTCAGTTTTTTATTTGATCGGTAATTTATTGTCAGTTGACCCGAAATATTGGTTTTATCGATTTCGGCCTCAAATGCCTGATCGGAATATACCGATTGTTTCAGTGCATTCAGATCAGGATCATCGGTTTGGAGCCCTCCGTATGTTTCCCTTCTGAAATCGACTTTTTTGAGGTCATAATTTATTCGTATCCCCGGCAATACATGCAACCGGCTGGTAACAGCCCAGTCAATCTGTCCGAATATGGCTCCGCTAAAGGTTGTGAGGTTTGGATAAGTTTTCAACCCGTAGCCATCGAGCAACCCGGGTGTTTGCCAGAGCAGGCTGGCGGAATTCTGCGAAAACCGCCATTGGTCCCTGCCCGATTCCTGGGTATGGGCGCCGTCGGGATTGAGTTTTTGAAAGAGGACATAAAGGCCGGTCACACCGTTAATATTCGGAGAAATATCACCGGCATACCGGATTTCCTGAGACCATTGCCGGTGTTTTGAAGGGGCCTGAGACAGGGTAAGCGCCTGTAATCCGGTAAAATCCCTGTCGTTCGACGGCCCCCAGTTCCAGTAGCGCCAGGCAGTTGTTGAAGTAATTGTACCTTCGCCTGGTTTTATGTCGATATTTGCTGAAACGCCTCCAAAATCCTGGTCTGATCTCCAGGGTGTATCGTGGTCGATCAACCGGTCGAATGGATTGCGCGACGGCAGTTCATAATCCAGATCTGCAATAATTTGTTCGAACTGGCGGTAATCAGGCCGTAGCGTAGGCGCCACGCCTGCAAAAACCAATGCATACCCGTTGGGGCGTTGCCTGGAGACGTCGGCAGCCAAAGTAATTTCGGTAATTTGCGAAGGCTTAATCAGCAACTGGCCCCTAACTCCGAGGTTGTTTAAATCGTTTACATGTTCCTGTCGGGCTGTATTATAAAGTGTCCCGTCGCGCTGGGTGCCCGAAAACGAAAGTCTCCCTGCTACCGATTTGCCCAGCGGACCGGTTATTGATGCTTTCGCCTGGATAAAACCGAAATTTCCGTAGCTCACTTCGAACTTTCCCAGCGGTGTAAATTCCGGTTTCCGGGTAGTAATGTTAAAAGCGCCGGCGGTGGTATTTTTTCCGTAAAGCGTACCTTGTGGCCCGCGAAGTACTTCTATGCGGTCAATATCAATAAAATCGAGTGTGGTTGCAGCCGGACGGGCATAGTAAACCCCGTCCACATAAAATCCGACACCGGGATCGATACCATCGTTTGTGAGCCCGAAAGTTGAACCCAATCCCCTGATATTTAGTGTTGTATTGCGTGGATTGGAAGTGTAAAGCTGTACGAAAGGAATGAGTTCTTTTACGCGGTTCACATTGAATGCCTGGGCAGCTTCTGCTTTTGAACCCAGAACGACTGAAAGCGGTATTGGGATTTCTGACAGCGATTCGCTGCGACGACGTGCGGTAACAATGATTTCCGCAACAGAATTGTCAGAAAGAAGGGTGATTTTTATTGGAGCATCAGGCTCCCCCTCAACTTTTATTTCGCGCGAAATCATTCCAACCGAGCGAATTTCAAGAAAAACAGGAAAATTCACATGGGTTTCAAGAAGAAAACATCCTTCCAAATCCGTAACAGTAAAAATTTGAGTCCCTTTTATCCGGACAGTAGCCGAAACGACTGAAAAACCATCTGTATCTTTTACAATTCCTTCAATCCGGTTGGTTGAAAATGTTTGATAAATGAAGCAAAACAAAAAAGAAATACTGAACAGAAATTTTGTCTTCATATTACGATTGACCTAAAAATATTATTAATCCATCGAGCTATACGAAGGGCAAAAGTATTTTGAAGAAGTAAGGTGAACAACAGCTTAAAAACGTAGTTCGGGTAATACGTTTAAATACGTATCGAAGGGTATTTAAAGGGTGAGGTAACTATTTTTTATGGCATAGACCACGAGGTTGGCCGTATTTTTCGATTGGGTTTTCAATAGTAGGTTTTCCCGGTGTTTGTCGATGGTTCGTTTACTTACCCTGAGTTGGTCGGCTATTTCGTGGTTGGTAAGTCCTTTGCAAATTAGCTTCAACACTTCAGTTTCGCGTGCAGTTAGTTCTTCCTGGTTGGTTGCATTGTTCTGCGGAGGATTTTTAAGAATATCATTCAGTATTTCAATTGAAATGTAGCCTTTGTCGTTATACACATCGACAATAGCTTTTTCCACTTCCTGAAAACTTGAATTTTTCAAAAGAAAACCACTTGCACCTGCTTCAACCATACTCAGGTAATAATTTTTATCAGAATACATCGACAGTGCAATAATTTTAATTCCGGGATGAATTTCAACTGCTTTTTTGGCTGCATCAATCCCGTTCATCACCGGCATCTCAATGTCGAGCAGGGCAATATCAACTTTGTTTTTACTCAATTGTTCGATGAATTGCTGCCCATTTTCAGCCTCAAAAACATTATCGATATAATTGAGGTTTGACAAGAGTAATTTCAATCCCTGTCTGAAAAGCTGGTGATCATCTACAATATAAACGGATATTTTTTTCATTTTAACGGAAAATAAAATTTAATTGAAAAGCCACTGTCTTTTGATGTAAGCAGATGATACGTCCCGTTAAGCGATTTGGTACGTGAAACGATATTGTTGAAACCCATTCCCTGTGTTTTTCCTTTTTCTAAAAGTTCAGGATTGTTTGAACCGCTGCCGTCGTCTTCGTAATGTATGGTAAATAATTCCCCTGCTGTTTTCATTTTCAGGTAAACAGAAGAGGGATTGGCATGTTTCAAACTGTTGTTCATCAGCTCTGAAACGATGCGATAACTGCTGGTTTTGAGCTCATCTGTTAAAAGGTTCTCTTCTATATCCAGATTCAGATGTACGCCTGTTTTGGAAGAAGAAAAGAGCTTTTCTGAAAAATCTTCTATTGCAGTTTTTAATCCGTAATTAATTAGAATATGAGGGCTCAGGTTGTTGGAAATTTCTTTTAACACAATAATCGAATCGTCGGTTGCCTGGTATGCATTTTCAATAATTTTTTGGTTTAATGGATTGATTTGGTCTGGTTTAATTGCAGTTAGCGACATTTTGATGGAAGACAATACCGGTGCCAGCCCATCGTGCAGTTCGCGGGCAATATTTTGGCGGGCTTTGTCCTCTGCATTTATCACTGCAGAAAGAATTTTTTGTTCGTTCTCCTTTCTGATTTGATCAATTTGATTTTGAAGGTTAAAAATTTTGCGGATAAATATTACACCAATCAGCATTAAAACAGAAATGAATACAGCGATCCACCCGTTTACTTCGTCCCTGTGAAATAGTTTTGTTTCCCAAAACAATGCCGAAAAATCGAACAGCCGCCTAATGGCCATCAACACAAAAGCCAGCGAAATAAGAATCCACGATACGTTAAAACGTGTACGCTTAATAAGACTAATGGCATAAATCGTAGCCGCCAGTTGGATTAACATCGAAAAAAGTAAAGCATATTTTAACACGGCAGTTGTTTTTTCAATGTAAACGAAACATTCCCAAAAATCAATTTCTTGAAGGTATTCTTACCCAGATTCGTTCATGCAGGTAATAGATGACTGTTTGAATCGTTTGAAACACAATGGTTATATAAACCGATTGGTTGGCGTTTTTTGTAAACAGGTAAGTAATGATCAACATCGAAATAACGCAAATTATGCGGTAAGAGATGGCTTTTAACAGGCTTCTTTTTTTTGATTCCATAGTTATCAACTTTAATAAATCACCGATTTTGGCCTGTTTTCCATTGCTTTCCCAAATTCCTGATTGGGTTCCTTTCCCATCACAAAAACCAGTTCGCCACCGTTTAAAATATCTTTGTGGGTGATGAACGTTTTTTTGTAAGGCTGGCCATTCAACGTTGCCGACTGAATGTAAATGTTTTCTTTGCTGTTGTTTTCAGCAACAACTTTGAAGGTTTTTCCTTCCGGCAACTGAATTTCCGCTTTGTCGAACAGCGGACTGCCAAACACATACGCGCCGTTGGCCGGGTTCACCGGGTAAAATCCGAGCGATGAAAAAACATACCAGGCCGACATCTGGCCGCAGTCTTCGTTTCCGCACAGGCCGTCGGGCTGGTCGGTGTACATGGTGGTGCAAATTTCGCGTACCTTCTCGGCGGTTTTCCATTGCTGGCCCACCGAGGCATACAGGTAAGTGGTATGGTGGCTTGGCTCATTGCCGTGGGCATACTGGCCAATCAGCCCTGTGATGTCTGCCGAAGCGCCTTCCACCTGCGTTGACGGAATGGTGAACAGGCTGTCGAGCTTGGTAACAAACGCTTCCTCGCTGCCAAATAGTTCGATTAAGCCTTCCACATCGTGCGGCACCAGCCAGGTATATTGCCAGGCATTGCCTTCGCAAAAATCGTCTTCGCGGTGTTGCGAAAAAATGGGGCTGAACGGGGTTCGCCATGAGCCGTCAGCCATTTTCCCACGCATAAAACCGGTCGATTCGTCAAAATAATTCCGGTAATATTTCGATCGTTCGGCGAAGTATTCTGCATCTTCGGTTTTTCCCATGGCGGTGGCCATGGCAGCAATGGTCCAGTCGTCGATGGCATATTCCATGGCCCGCGCCACCGATTCCACCTGACTGTCAGCCGGAATAAACCCCTGCGATTTTACGTAATCCAGTCCGCGTTCGTCCAGCATAGCCGATGTCTTCATGGCCTCGAAAGCCAGTTCGGCGTCAAACCCGCGAAATCCTTTAAGGTAGGCATCGGCAATTACCGGAACGGCAGAATAGCCCACCATGGTATTGGTTTCGTTGCCGTGCAGGTGCCAGATGGGTAATTTTCCCTGCTGCCGGTAAATGGCCAGCATGGAGTTGATGAAGTCGTTTACCCGTTCCTGCTGCACCAGCGTAAACAGCGGATGGGCTGCCCGGTAAGTGTCCCACAGCGAAAACGTGGTGTAGGTTTCGTAGCCGGGGTTGGGTTTTACTTCCCGGTTGGCGCCGCGGTATTCGCCGGTAATATCGTTAAACAGCGAAGGAGCAATCATGGTGTGGTAAAGCGCCGTGTAAAAGGTGCGTTTATCGGCCAGACTTTTGGTTTCAATTTTAATTTTTGCCAGCTCGTTATTCCACTTTTCTTTGGCTGCAGTTTTCGCATCATCAAAATTCAAACTGCGGGCTTCTGCTTCCAGGTTGGCTTTGGCGCCATCGGTACTCACCGGCGAAATGGCGGTTTTGGCCAGCAGTTCGCCGGCACCTTTAAACTCTATAAGTGCGGTTACAACACCCTGTTTTTCATTGGAATTCAGAATTTCAAACCGTTCAATTTCTTTCGAAAATTCGGTGTAAAAAAACACCCGCTGGTCTCTTGCCCAGCCGCGCGACATCCGGTGGCCCCGAATGCCGTTGTTGTCCACCTGTTCAATCAGGCCATCGGTGAGCATATCCCATCCTGTGCCGTATTTCAAATCGACAATTACAAATGAATTTTCTCCGGCGTTGTAGCTGTATTTATGAAATCCTACACGTTCGGTTGTGGTAAGCTCTGCATCGATATTATAACGTTCCACATGAACGGAGTAGTAACCGGGTTCAACCGTTTCGCGATCGTGCGAATAGGTCGATTTCCAGTTGTAGGCCGAATCTTTGTCCACTTCCGGTTTGTACACATCCGAAACCGGCATAAAAACGATGTCGCCCAAATCGCCGATTCCTGTTCCGCTAAGGTGCGTGTGTGCAAAACCGATGAGGATGGAGTCGGAATAGTGGTATCCGGAACACCAGTCCCAGCCCTGTGTTTCGTTGTTTGGCCCCAGCTGAACGGCTCCGAACGGTACGTTAGCTCCCACAAATACATGGCCGTGGTAATCGCTGCCAATATAAGGATCTACAAATTGGGTGTAATCGGTTTCCTGAACCGCGTTTTCCTGCAGTTGGCAAGAAAATGAAAAAAGCGCTGCTGCGATTAAGAAAACTGTTTTAAATACCTTCATCTGTTATTGTTTTAAAAAGCGGAAGTCCGATCATTAATTTTCCCTGAAAAACAAGTTCATTGTCACCTCAAATTAATGGCTAAAGCCCTTTAAAAACAAGAATTTATTGCCCCCGGCTTAAGCCGGGGGTTAAATTCGATATTAAAAATCCGGCTTTAGCCATTAAAAAATTTCATCATCTTTTTAAGTTCCCTAAGTATTGGACATTAATGATAGAATTAAATTTTACAGCTCGCGGATTTTGATGTTTCTGAACCAAACCGGGTAGCCGTGGTCCTGCAAACCGA
>CAZXHP010000120.1:0-3059 GCA_964639655.1 uncultured Mariniphaga sp. | reverse complement strand
TCGCGGATTTTGATGTTTCTGAACCAAACCGGGTAGCCGTGGTCCTGCAAACCGATGTACCCTTCTTTGGCGATACCTTCGGTAAAACCGGGGAAATTTTTGAACTTGCTGTTTTGTACCAGTTCATCCCATTCATCGCTCCAGTGGGTATATTTTACCACTTCGGTTCCGTTCATACTGACCGATGCCTCGCCGTCTTTTACCTTAATCACGCAAGTGTTCCATTCTCCGGCAGGATTAACGGTTTCCGGGTCGGCGGGAAGCATGTCGTACAACGAACCCGCCAGATGGCTGTCGATTTTGTTGTCGGTGGCATTTTCGTTGTCGAGCACCTGGATTTCCGGAGCCGCGAAGTAAATGGGTTTTCCGGGCACTTCCCTCACATAGTAGAAAATGCCGGAGTTGGCCATATCACTGGCTTTCCAGTCGATGGAAAGTTCAAAGTCGCTGAATTTTTTTTCGCCGAAGAGGATGTCGCCACCGGCGCCCTGTCCGGGGTTTTTGCCTTCGCCAATAAGCACTTTCATGGCGTTGTCCTCGATAGTCCAGTTGGCGGGCATGGCATCGCCGTTGCACTGCCTCCATCCGTTAAAGTTTTTTCCGTTAAAAAGCAGTTCCCAGCCTGCCTTTTTTTCGGCGTTGGTAAGTTTGTTCACTTTTTGTGCAAAAACGGGAATGGTCAAAATTGTCAGGGCTAAAACAGCCGGTAAAAAATTTTTCTTCATCATTTTTAATTTTAATGCTTTATAAAGCAGTTACTATCAGGTTTATTGTTTCAATCCATTTCATCTGTTATACGGTAAAAAACCAGAAATCCCCCAAATCATTTTCCTTTTCTCCATCGCCTGGCAACCGTTTTAACCGGGAAAACCCCGTGGCTGACCGATTTTACATCTTCAATGGAATAAAAAGCTTTTGGATTGGTTGCTTTCACAATATTCTCCACTTTTTGAATTTCGTTCCGTTTGATAATACTGTAAATAATACTCACATTTTCGCTGCTTCCTTTGGCATCGTGGTGAGTAATACCATACCCGGCATTTTTAAGGTTTTGAATCAGTTCTGTGGCACTTCTGCGGGTTATAATCTGAATTTTTACAATTCCCATGGCCAGGCGTTCTTCAATAATTAACCCGATGTAATTTCCGGTGGCAAACCCGGCAGCATAGGCAAAATAGCACGTCCAGTTGTCGAGGTTTTCGAAAATGCGCGATATGGCGAGCAACCAAATCAGGATTTCAAAAAATCCCAGTAGCGGCGCCCAGAATTTTTGCCCCTTGGAAACCATAACAATACGAATGGTTCCGATAGTTACGTCCAAAATTCTGGATACAAAAATCAGGAATGGAAGCAGGAAATAGGTAAAAAATGTCGTGTCGAAAAAATTATCTGCCAAAACCATATCTTCAAAATTTGCACTAAAAATACATTAAAATTCTGAGGTAAAATGAAACCGGATGTCTTTGAACTCATCCTGTGCCATTTGCAAAATAAACGGTGAGTCGGCCAAAAATACATCGCGGCCCAGTTTGTCTTTGGCCATTTTCTGGTGTTTCCGTTTTTTAAATTCTTCCAGCATTTTCGGGTTGTCCGATTCAATCCAGCACGCTTTGTACATCGGCAGCGGTTCGAACCGGCATTTGGCATTATACTCGTGTTCCAGCCTGAACTGAATCACTTCGAACTGCAGTTGCCCCACCGTACCGATAATTTTTCGCCCGTTAAACTGGCTGGTAAACAATTGGGCCACCCCTTCGTCGGTGAGGTGATCGATACCTTTATTCAATTGCTTCGATTTCATGGGGTCGGCATTTTCGATGTAGCGAAACAGTTCGGGCGAAAAGCTGGGCAGCCCTTTGTAATGAATGTTTTCGCCATCGGTGAGCGTGTCGCCAATGATAAAACTGCCGTTGTCGGGAACGCCAATAATATCACCCGGAAATGCGCTTTCAACAATCTCCTTTTGTTCAGCCATAAATGCAGTGGGGCTTGAAATACGCATGGTTTTACCGGAGCGAATGTGTTTGTATATGTTGTTTCGTACAAACGTTCCGGAGCAGATTTTTACAAAAGCAATCCGGCTGCGGTGATTCGGATCGATATTGGCATGAATCTTAAAAACAAAACCGGTGAAATTATTTTCGTCGGGATGAATTTCGCGTTCCTCTGCTTTCGAAGGCTGGGGCGGTGGGGCAATTTCAAGAAATGCGTGCAACAACTCCCGTACGCCGAAATTGTACAACGCGCTGCCAAAAAATACCGGCGCCAGGTTACCTTTCAGGTACGCTTCGCGGCTGAATTCCGGGTAAACCCCTTCCACCAGTTCCAACTCGTCGCGCAGGGTTTGGGCATCGTCTTTTATGTGGCTTTCCAGTTCAGGACTGGAAATATCTTCAAAACCAATCCCTTCTTCGATGCCCTGAATATTGGGGTCGAACAGTTTTAAACTGCGGGTGTAAATATTGTAAACCCCTTTAAAATCGGGGCCGCTGTTGATAGGCCAGCTCAGCGGGCGCACCTTAATTTTGAGCTGGTCTTCAATTTCATCGAGCAGCGAAAAGGAATCCTGCGCCGGGCGGTCCATTTTGTTGATGAACACGATAACCGGCGTTTTGCGCATCCGGCATACATTCATTAGTTTTTCGGTTTGCGGCTCCACCCCTTTAGCGGCGTCGATGACAATAATCACGCTGTCAACCGCTGTCAGCGTACGGAAGGTATCTTCCTGGAAATCCTGGTGACCGGGCGTATCGAGGATGTTCACTTTGTAGCCGTTGTATTCGAAACCCATTACCGACGTGGCTACCGAAATTCCACGCTGGCGCTCAATCTCCATAAAGTCGGAAGTGGCGCCCTTTTTAATTTTGTTGCTTTTTACCGCGCCGGCCACATGAATGGCGCCTCCAAAAAGCAGTAATTTTTCAGTCAGCGTGGTTTTCCCGGCATCGGGGTGACTTACAATCCCGAATGTCCGGCGGCGGTTTATCTCTTTCTGAAACGACATCTGTTTTCCTTAAATTTTTGAGGGGACAAAATTAACAAAGAAGTTCAGAGTTTAA
>CAZXHP010000119.1:0-11963 GCA_964639655.1 uncultured Mariniphaga sp. | reverse complement strand
CCCGTTTCTGTGCATCGTATTTCAGGTTTTTTCCTGAACGAAGTGCAGCCGCATACAGATTAACAGCCTCTGTTATGGGCCAGGCTTCGCGGAAACTTCCCGGAAGTTGTTCGCCGCTTTTTACTACATCGATGAACCGTTTAATTCCAGAAACCTGAACATAAGGATCGTCAATTTTCAAATCTTTGGCCAGTTTCAAATCGCCCGATAGCACATACGGTTCGCGAACGTTGAAAGACGACGACATGATGATACCTTTTTCGCCAACGAACATCATTCCTTCAATGGGCAGTTCTTTATCCTGTTCGTAAAATTCTGCCGGAACCGGTGGCCGCATTCCACCGTCGTACCAGATTAAATCAACTGCCGGGCGGGAACCTTTTGCCGGATATTTAAAACGCACTTTCGAGGCAAACGGAAAGGAGTAATCATTTTGCAGGCGAAAGGCGGTTGCATTGTCGCGAAATCCGCAAACGTGGCTGAGGTTGGGTTCAATAACAGTAGGATTTTCCAACTCCAGCGCCTTAAAAACAGTCCACAGGCTGTAATGGCCCATATCGGCCATGGCGCCGCCGCCAAAGTCGTACCAGCCTCTGAAAACCATGTTGGTGTAATGCGGATGGTAGGGGCGTGCAGCTTCCGGCCCCAGCCACAAATCCCAGTCGAAACCATTGGGTAAGGGTGGTTGTTCCGCCGGAATTTCCGCATATTGCGGCCACACCGGCCGGTTCGACCAGTTGTGCACTTCGCGCAGGGTGCCAATCACCCCACCGTTTATCCAGGCCATAATCTGTTTCATCGGCCCGTTCGATTCCCAGGGAATCAGGTGGGTAATGACATCGGATTTTTTGGCCATCTCAATCACTTCGTATCCTTCGTGCAACCTGTTGGCCACCGGTTTATGCATGGTAATGTGAATGCCCCGTTTTAGGGCTGCCGCAGCCATCACGCCGTGCAAATGGTCTGTGGCCATCACTTTTACGGCATCAATGCCTTTTTCTTTTTCCAGCATTTCGCGGAAATCGGCATAAGTTGCACACCCTTTGTAACTTCCCAATGCCGATGATTTGGCATAAAAAGCATCCACGATTTGTTTTCCGTTATCGAGGCCGCCCGGAATTTTGTTGTCGCCGCCGGGTTTCCAGTTGGGATTATTAATGGTTTTTCGGAGTTCACTAAGCAATCCGCTCGGGCTCCAGTCCAAATACCCGATGGCTTCCTTTTGTGGATCGCAAACTGCTACAACCTGTGCTTCCGGAATCCGGAGCAGGTCAGGTAATTCGCGTAATCCCTGCGTTCCTGTGCCAATGTAAGCTACATTTACTTTATCGCTGGGCGCCACGTGTTTACTTCCGCCCAAAACATGGGCCGGCACAACGGTTAATCCCACAGCCGCGGAAGTTACGCCTCCAATAAAACTGCGACGATTAAGAGAATTTGTGCTGGATGGGTTTCCGGGGGTCGGGCCGGACTCTGAATTTTTATCCACGGTTATTTGGTTTAGAATAAAGCTATTTCCTGCTAATTTAGCGTTTAATTCCAAATATATCAACCGGCTGTTACAACTTTCTTTTAATCTGTTCCGGTTCCTTTTTACCGCTTTAGTCTGATTTATTCCTATTTTTGAAGGACAAGTTATTATTGAAAGTAAAAAATGAAAGCAGAAATCATAACCATTGGCGATGAAATTCTCATCGGACAAATAGTGGATACCAACGCGGCATGGATTGCCGAACAGTTTAATCTCAGCGGAATTGAAATTTACCAGATTACTTCGGTGCACGACGATACAGAACACATTAAAGAAGCACTGCAAAACGCAGAAGAAAAGGTTGATCTGGTAGTTTTAACCGGCGGACTGGGCCCCACAAAAGATGATATTACCAAACATGCGCTCTGTGAATATTTCAACACTAAATTAGTGTTTCACGAACCGACTTTCGAACACATCAAACAGCGGTTTAAAAACCGGAACATCGATTTGAACAAACTCAACCGCGACCAGGCACTCGTTCCGGAGGCGTGCACGGTTTTGGCCAACAAAGTGGGAACGGCACCGGGCATGTGGTTCGAAAAAGACGATACTATTTTTGTTTCGGTGCCGGGAGTTCCGTTTGAAATGAAATACCTGGTGGAAAACGAAATTCTGCAGCGCCTGCAAAACAACGGGAAAACCAAAGCTATTTTCCACAAAACCGTTCAAACGCAGGGACTTCCCGAGTCGATGCTGGCCCAGCGTATTGAAAACTGGGAAAACTCGCTGCCCAAAAACATTAAGCTGGCTTACCTTCCCAATCCTATGTCCGTGCGGTTGCGGTTATCGGCTATTGGTAATAATTTAAACGAACTAAAAGTAGAAGTTCAGGATGAAATCGAACGCCTGAAGCAACTCATTCCTGATCATATTTTTGGGTTCGATAATGAAACTTTGGCTGAGGTGATTGGAAGACTGTTGCTGAAAAAAGGCCAAACGCTTGCCGTAGCTGAAAGCTGCACAGGCGGTTACATTTCGCATCTGATTACATCTGTTCCGGGAAGTTCGGGCTGGTACAAAGGCGGTGTTACTGCTTATTCCAACGAAATAAAACAGCAGCTGCTTGGCGTTTCAGCCGGAACGCTTGAAAAGCACGGAGCCGTTAGCGAGCAGGTAGTCTGTGAAATGGCAGAAGGCGCCCGTCGTAAAATGAAAGCTGATTTTTCCGTTGCAACCAGCGGTATTGCCGGTCCAACCGGAGGGACTGAAGAAAAACCGGTGGGTACGGTGTGGATTGCAGTTGCGACTCCCGGTAAAATTTTTGCCGAAAAGTTTGTGTTTGGCGATAACCGCGAACGAAATATCATCCGCTCGAGCCAAACGGCGCTGCAGATTTTGCGCAGAACTATTATTACTCTTTAACACTTATCCCCCTCAAAATAACCCGGATTTCTTTAATTTTGAAACATGGCATTATTTTGGATATTTGCCAACGTTTAATTAGAAACAAAAAAGAACATGAAAAAAATACTCATTATTATTGCAATTGTTGTGGCAGTGCTGGTTGCTGCCCTGGCGGCCATTCCGTTTTTTTTAAAACAGACTTTAATCGAAAAAGCGAAAATCACCATCAATAAAAATGTAAATGCCGAGGTGGAATTTACCGACCTGAAATTATCGCTGTTGCGGAGTTTTCCCAAAGTAACGCTTGAATTAACCGATGTTTTGGTGGTAGGTAAAGGCGAATTCCGGACCGACACGCTGTTTACCGTTCCGTCGCTGCGTACAAAAACACCGTTAAAAGAGTTGTTTGGAAAGGAAAATATCGGCATTGAAGAAATTATTCTCGATCGTCCGGTGCTGAAACTGGTGGTTGGTCCAACCGGCAATGTTAACTGGGATTTGATGCCCGAATCGGACCAGACTGCTGCTATCCCTTCGTCAGGCGGCGAAACTGAAGAGGATGGCCTCATACTTCAGCTTGAAAAAATTGAAATCATCAAGGCAAATTTTATTTACGAAGACCGGGAAACTGATATGTTGATGAAGTTAAAAGATATTGACATCGGTATTTCCGGGGAAATGTACGGAACAGCCGCACAACTGCTGGCAGAAGGAACAGCCGCACAGTTTTTTCTGAACTATGCCGGTGTGAACTACATTTCCAATACTTCAGTGGAAACCCGTACGGTACTGAATGTGGATTACGATAAGATGGACATCGAAATTCAGGAAAACGAACTGCTGATAAACCGGCTTCCGCTTGAGGTTCTGGGGTTGATTCAAATGCCCGGCGACACTATGTTTTTCGATTTGCATATTCAAACCAAAGAATCGGGGTTCGACAACTTTCTGGCCCTGGTACCTCCCGATTATGAAGCGTACCTCGACGACATTCAAACCAACGGCACTGCAACTATTTCAGGATCAGTGAAGGGATTTTATTTCGATGAAGATTATCCGGCCTTCAACCTGAAAATGGATGTGGCTAATGGAAATGTTCATTATGCCGATTTGCCCGAAGAAATAAAAAACATTTCGGCTGATGTAAGCATCACAAAGCCTCAGGGAGTACTCGATTTAACCGAAGTGAATATTTCAAAGGCCCATGCCGAAGTGAAAAACAGTCCGGTAGATTTATCGCTTGTGCTGAAAAACCTGGTATCTGATCTTTCCTTCGACGGCCAGTTCATCGGAAAAGTAAACTTTGATGAACTGAAAGATGCCCTGCCGCTCAACAGTGTGAATATGGCTGGAATTATCGATGCCAACCTGAAAGTAAAAGGAAACTATTCGGCCATCGAAAACGAGCAGTACGAAAAAATTCAGTCGAATGGTACTGTGTTGCTGAGCCGGTTTGTGTATGAATCGCCGTCGCTTACACAACGGATTTTAGTTCCCGAAGGCAAAATGGATTTTACTCCGCAGGCCGTAACTCTGAGCGGCTTGAATGTAAACATCGGGCAAAGCGATTTCAGACTGGCCGGAAGAGTTACTAATTACCTGAATTGTGTGCTGAAAGACGGCACGCTGACAGGAAATCTGCAACTCAATTCTTCGCAGGTAAATTTGAACGAATTGCTTCGTTTACAAGTTGCGCAGGAAAGCCCGGAGGGACAGGCGCACACTGCTGCTGTGGTACAAAGTGCAGAAGAAGAGGAAGAAGTACTGGTGTTCGACATACCCAAAAACATTGATTTTACATTTCAGTCCAACATTCAGCGGGTGATTTTTGAACGGCTGCCCATTACCGATGTAAACGGATTAATTACAGCGCGCAACGGAAAACTGGTGCTCGACGGCTTAAACATGCACATGCTCGGCGGAGAACTGAAGCTTGCCGGTTCGTATGAGAATACCGGGGAAAACAAACCCTTATTCGATTTCGGATTCGATCTGACTGAAATTGATATACCACGGGCTTATCAAACTTTGCCGAGTGTGCAGCGTATGATTCCCATTGCGCGGACCAGCAAGGGAAAATTCAATACCAGCCTTAAAGTAAACGGGCAACTGAGCCCTGGATTTGGGCTTTTAGCCTCCACCATAGACGGAAGTGGGCTGTTTAGCACAGAAAATCTTCAAATAATCGACTCGCCGCTGTTTAACCAGTTGAAAGGAATTTTGAAATCAGAGCGGTTAAATAACGTTTCCATCGACGACATTCGCGCTTTTGTGGAGGTGGAAAACGGTACCATTCAGCTGAAACCATTTACAACACGAATTTCGGGCCAGGAAACCACCATCGCAGGGAATCTGAATACCGAAAACCTGATTGATATGCGCCTCGATTTTAAAGTGCAGCGCGATGCATTTGGAAATGATATACAGAATATTTTAAGTGTATTGCCCGGGCAGGAGCGCATCCAACTCATTCCCGCAACCGTGGTGTTGAAAGGCCCGGTTGGAAAACCTGAAGTGAAAATCGATTTGGAAGATGCCCGGAAAATGATTACCGAAGAAGTGAGAAAATCTACGAAAGAAAATCTGAACAAAATAGGCGAGGGGCTGAAGAATCTGCTCAAATAATGTAGCCCGTTAATAAAATTTCGGTAAATTGTTTCTTTTTTGTTTATGGTGAATAAATAACGGATTTTACTGAACAAAAATTGAACAGCAATGAAATTACTGGCACAAATCACAGTACGCCGAAAACAAAACGATGCAGCAATTCAGCTGTTGCACGGCGATCTCTCTGCCATCCCGAAAGAACACACTTCAGATATTCTGGTTGTATCGGCCTATCCCGAAAGTTACGCTCCAATAACCGGTACGCTGATGGCAGCGCTTTACCATAAAGGAATTATTGTTGGCGAAATGGCGAAGCACAAAGAGATTGACCTGCGAAAACAACTGGGGTGCTGGCTTTCAAAACCTTTAAGTCAGGAACAGCAAAACCAATTTCATTTTAAACAAGTACTTTGTTTTGAACCAGGATTGGAAGTCCATGAGGATAAAACTGTGGTCGGAAATATTTTCCGGTGTATAAATGCCTTTGCTTTCGAAAACCAAAACAACGTGATTGCCATGCCGGTTGTTGCCAGCGGAAATCAAAAGGTACAAGTTGAAAAAATGCTTCCTGCTATTGTTCAGGCTGCCCTTTTCTGGCTGGAAAACGGACTCCCGCTTCAATCTGTTAAATTGGTACTTTATTCCGATGAACAAGTGAAAACAGCGGTTCCGGAATTCAGGAAAATTAAGAGGGAGTATGAAGATTTAAGTTTTCCGGCAGAAAAAGTTAAAGCTGCTCCTGCAAGAAGAAGAATCAGCAGATTATCAGAAATAGTAAGAACCCGTAGCCTTAGAAGTAAAAAAAGCGAAGAAGAGATTTATCCTGAACTTAGTCGGGAGTTTGAATATCCGGCAGCTAAAAGAGCTACTCGTTCAGGAAGTGGAAATGCAGACAATTATGATTTTTTTATCAGTTATGCGCATACACATTCCGACTTAATCAATTCATTTGTTGAACATTTGAAACAAAAGAACGGTAATCTCAGAATATTTTACGACAAAGATTCCATTCCACCCGGCGGCCTGTGGATAAAACAAATTTCAGACACCATTCAGAAATCGAAAAAGGTGTTGGTATTTCTTTCCCCCGACTACGACAAGTCGCCTGTTTGCTGGGACGAATTTCAGTGTGCCAAACTACTGGAATACAACCAAAAAAGGTCAGTCATTCAAACCATTTATTTGTACAGGTATGAAGATCAGATGCCGCTGATAATGGGCATTTACAGTTACCTCGATTGCCGCGAAGGCGATTTGAATAAATTGCTGGCGGCTATTCCAAAACTTATTTCGTAGAGGATTTTTTGAATATGCCTTCTGCGAGCCTGTTAAAACCTTCTTCTTTTTGACTGGTTTCAGGAAAATCCCACCTTTCAAACCGGTGTAATTCAGGAAATTCTTCCCAGCCACCTTTCGGAGTAACTGCCGGGATAATTGATTTTACCAAACCTTGCTTTTCGTATTCATTCAACGCCCAGTTAACTTCATCGCGAACGTATTTCGATTTCGCTGAATTCGGACTGATGAGGACGATAAAACAATCTGTTCCTGAAACTTCTTTCCTGAGCGCTTCTGCCCATTCCTGACCCGGTTTTAAAAAAGTTACATCACGACTAACGCTGAGTTCCCGCTTTCCCAGTTCAGATTCAATCACTTCTGCCAGATTGGAATCCCCTCGTGAATAGCTGAGAAACACTGCACGGCCATACTCAATTTTATTTTGAAAACGTTCGAGTAACGTAATATCTTCTGGTTTTAATTCAGGAATACTAAGCAATCGGAGGCCATAATTTGAAACCGCTGCCATTGACTTTCCCGAACTAAACCGCAGACGACCCACAACATCTGTGGCATCATTGTAGCTAAAATGCCTCGATTCTTTCCAGTCCTGTGCGCGAACTACATATTTCCATCTGCCCGAAAAAATGGATTCCCCGGGAAGAATGGACTCACAATTTACAAGCTTGTAGGCCAAATGATATTTTCTGGGTTGCTTTTTTTTACGTGTACTGGTTATTAGCCAGAGCGTTCCTCCGTCTGAAACTTTTTTTTGTAACTCCTTTTTATTGCTGCCAAAATCGTAAACAGCAACACCTCCCGTGCCTTTTCCCGGCCTGAAAATTTCCCATTTTACGTACGCCACAGCATGAGTTTTCATGATATTTTGTTTTTGGTTATTGAATTTACAAGTTACTAAGATTCATTGATTTGAATGCTGTTTTTAAGAGGGAATATTTCGGAATTAAAAGGTGTCTGACGCAAATTTTCAATTTAAAGTGTATTTTCGAGGTTGAAATCAGAATCCAACATTTTATGAAAGCAGCCGTCCTGGAATCCTACAACCATTTTAAGTGGAAAGAAGTTGAAACCCCGAAAGTCAAACCCGGCGAGGTGTTGGTGCGCATTCAGTTTGCCAGTATTTGCGGAACCGATATGCACATTTTCCCCGGCGATTTTCATCCGCGAACCCCGGTGCCGTTTATTCCCGGACATGAAATGGGCGGAGTAATAGCCGAAGTGGGAGAAGGTGCCGCCGGTTTTGCAAAAGGCGATAAAGTGGCCATCGATCCGATTATCTGGTGCGGTGAATGTCCCGCCTGCAAGCGCGGTCATTATCCGGCCTGTACCAGTTTGAAGTTACTCGGGGTTGACATGGACGGCGGATTTACCGAATATATTTCTGTTCCGGTACACATGCTTTTTAAAGCAGCACCGCATTTGCCCGACGAGCATGTGGCTTTGGTTGAAATTTACGGAATCGGCTTTCATGCCAACAATCGTGCCGACACAAAAGAGGACGATGTTTTGGCCATTTGGGGTGCCGGCCGGGTAGGACAGGTCATTCTTCAGGCTGCCCGTACAAAAACCAATGGAACAGTTTTTATGGTCGATCCGTTGGAAAACCGGCTGGCTGTTGCTGCCGGCAATTACGACAATGTGATTCCCATAAATCCCCGGAAAGAAAATCCGGTAGAGGCTATAAAACGGTACACCGCAGGCAAAGGCGTTGACATTGCTTTTGAAGCCGTTGGCCATGCTGAAAAAATTGAAGGGGCTTTTACACCGGTACGCAGTTGTATTCAGAGTTTAACCGGCGGCGGAAAAGTATGTGTGCTCGGTCTCAGCGACGAGCCTTCTCCGGTGGTGTTTAAAGAGCTAATCTGGAAAGAAGGGCAAATTATTACTTCGCGTGTGAGTCACGGAGAGTTTTCGGAAGTGTTGGAACATTTGAATAAAGGTACATTGAAACCAAACGCCCTTATTTCGAAAGTAATGCCCGGTTCGGAAATTCAAAAGGCGTTCGAATTGGTGCAGAATGAGAAGGAAAAATATTTGAAGGTATTGCTGGACCTTCGGTAGAAAGCCGACTGCCTGACCAGGGGCGGCCGCTATTACCACCAGGCTAAAGCCTGGCGCTGGCTTTGAAAAAATAAAAATAGCTCCAGACTTTAGCCTGTTTATAAATAATAACGAATTGACAACCAGTCGGCTTTTAATTCCTGCTAACACCGCATTTCAAAAAATAAATTCCAAATCATCAAAATTTTTTTTGAGAATCTAAAATATATCCCTACTTTCGTGTTCGTACACGGAAAATAAAATCGGTTTAAAATCAAAAACTTTAAATACTGAAAAATGAAGCTTGAAAAATACAGTTTTGGAGTGGGAGACCGCTTCAATCATCAGGGCGAGGCGCAGTTACGGGCCATTGTAAAAGCCACTAAAAAAGGAGTAGAAGTAGCGCCGGTCTGGAACAAGTCGAACCGCGAGCACAACACCATCCATTCCGAACCACAGGGCACTCGCGAAGAAGCTGACGCCGCCGTAAAGAAGCTGGGCTGGAACAAACCTTATTTTGTAGATGCCGACCACATTAATTTAACCAATGTGGACCGGTTTATCGACCATGCCGATTTTTTTACGCTCGATGTGGCCATGTATATTGGCAATGCTTCTTCGCCGCAAGATGTTGCGGCATTTAAAAAATCCTGTGCAGCATTGGGAACGGAAATAAGCATTCCCGGAATTCCGGAACCCATTCAAATTTCAGATGAACTGTTGGAAGAAGTGGCCGGAAAATACCTGGCTGCCATAAAAGAAGCCGGCAAAATTTACCGGCATATCGAAACCAAAAAAGGGGCAGCCAATTTTGTGACAGAGGTTTCTATGGACGAGGTGGAAGCGCCGCAAACACCGGTTGACATGTTTTTTATTCTGAAAATGATTGCCGGTGAAAAAATTCCGGCGCAGACAATTGCCCCGAAATTTACCGGAAGATTTAACAAAGGTGTTGATTATGTGGGCGATGTAGAACAATTTGCCAAAGAGTTTGAACAGAACGTACTGGTGATTGATTACGCCGTGAAAGCTTTCGGCCTTCCTGAAAATCTGAAGCTGAGCGTACATTCCGGCTCCGATAAATTCACCATCTATCCTATCATGGCCGAAATCATAAAAAAATACGACAAGGGATTGCACGTAAAAACCGCCGGCACAACCTGGCTCGAAGAGGTAATTGGATTGGCAGTTGCCGGAGATGAAGGTTTGACGGTAGCGAAAGAAATTTATGCCAAAGCGCTGAACCGCAAAGATGAATTGTGCGCACCCTATGCCGATGTAATCGACATTAACGATGCACAACTTCCGTCGCCGGAGGTGGTTGCCGGCTGGAGCGGGGAAAAATTTGCCGGCACCCTGCGACACATTCCCGGCCATCCCGATTACAATCCCAATTTCAGACAACTGGTGCACGTTGGCTACAAAGTGGCTGCCGAAATGGGCGAAAAATATACCAGTCTGCTGAAAAAGTATTCCGACGTGGTTGGCGGGTGTGTGGAAGAGAACATTTACGACCGTCACCTGAAAAGATTGTTCGACCTTTAAAAACGATACCGATGAAAAAATTTATGGATGAAAATTTTCTGTTGCAGACTGACACAGCGCAGAATCTGTATCACCGGCACGCGGCAAAAATGCCCATTTTCGATTACCATTGTCACATTCCGCCAAAAGATATTGCCGAAGACAGGCAGTTTGAGAACATGGCTCAAATCTGGTTGTATGGCGACCATTACAAATGGCGGGCAATGCGTGCCAACGGTGTTGATGAACGGTACTGCACAGGCGATGCTTCCGACTGGGAAAAATTTGAAAAGTGGGCTGAAACGGTTCCGCATACCCTTCGGAATCCGCTGTACCACTGGACGCACCTGGAGCTGAAACGGTTTTTCGGTATCGATAAATTATTGAATTCGTCCACCGCCAAAGAGATTTGGGACGCGTGTAACGCAAAACTGCAAACGCCGGAATATTCGGTTCGCAATATTATTCGTATGGCCAATGTGCATACCATCTGCACTACCGACGACCCGGTGGATGATCTGGAATACCACCGGCGGATTAAAGCCAGTGGTTTTGAAGTTTCGATTTTGCCCGCATGGCGGCCCGACAAAGCCATGGCCGTGGAAAATACCGAAGCATTCAATCTGTATGTGGATAAACTGGCAGAAGTTTCGAATGTTGCCATCGATAGTTTCAGCGGTTTTATGGAGGCCGTTGAAAAACGTCATCAATTCTTCCACGATAACGGCTGCCGCCTCTCCGACCACGGTTTGGAAACGGCCATTGCCGAAGATTATACCGAAAAGGAAGTACGCGATATTTTTGAAAAAATAAGGGGAGGAAATGATTTGACCAAGGTGGAAATGCTGAAATTCAAATCGTGCATGTTGTACGAGTTTGGCATCATGGACCACTCCCGCGGCTGGACGCAGCAATTTCATCTGGGAGCGTTGCGGAACAACAGCACCCGCCTGTTCAAACAACTGGGGCCCGATACAGGTCTCGACTCCATTGGTGATTTTGAGATTGCCCGCCCGCTTTCGAAATTTCTCGACAAACTCGACTTGCAAAACAAACTGGCTAAAACCATTTTGTATAACCTGAATCCGCGCGATAACGAACTGATTGCAACTATGATTGGCAATTTTCAGGATGGTTCGGTACCCGGGAAAATGCAGTTCGGTTCTGGCTGGTGGTTCCTCGACCAGAAAGACGGAATGGAAAAACAGATGAACGCTTTGTCGAATTTAGGATTACTCAGCCGGTTTGTGGGAATGCTTACCGATTCCCGAAGCTTTTTGTCCTATCCGCGGCATGAATATTTCCGAAGAACGCTGTGCAATTTAATAGGAAATGATGTGGAAAACGGTGAAATTCCCCATGATATGAAGTTGTTGGGTGAAATGGTTGAAAATATCTGTTTTTACAATGCAAAAGCCTATTTTAATTTCGAATAACATACCGGATTCCTTTTTTTATTTCCCGCAGAATAGTATATTTGCAATCGATTGCAATTCCAACTTAAATTGAACCCGATGAAGAAAAAAGTTGTTACATTCGGCGAAATTATGTTACGCCTTGCCACCCCCGGATACCTGCGTTTTTCACAGAGCACTGAGCTTTCTGCAACCTTTGG
>CAZXHP010000118.1:0-12015 GCA_964639655.1 uncultured Mariniphaga sp. | reverse complement strand
TAAGATCGGCCCAAAGGATGTCCTTTGTTTTCAGCTTTTCCACATTTAAGTCGATCAGCTTCCTCTCCCAATCGCCGGGCAGTAACGGCGCAATGGTCAGCAAACCCAATGGTGGATTGGATGCTTTTTTCGAAATAAATTTCAGGGCATGTTTAAAACTCCAAAAGGTGTCGGGATATTCCGGATATACAAGCAGGATTTTCATACTATTAAAATTGTTTGTTTTCTAAGGTATAGTATGTAACTCGCATGTATTTTTATAATCCCCATGGGCGTAAATATTTTACATGCTCGTTTCATATTGATTTTTTTGTTTCCCTGAAATTATTCAGCTTTCAGGCAATAAAAAAAATTTAGTGACTGGTGGATAAAATGAGTGATTATTTGTGTGTTTTAGCGTTCAAAATGATTCCGAAGGGATGAATGGCATTTGTCACTACGGCTGTTCGAGTGCTTCTTTCACTTTTAACACATATTGGCGCGAAACATTAACAACGCGGGAATAATCGAGCAAATCCAGTTTCAGGCCTTCGGAGGTTTTGTTTACTTTTTGAATGCAGTTAATATTGACCACAGTTGAGCGGTGGCACCGGATGAGGAACGGGTATTTTGCCAGAAGCTGTTCGGTATTTGCCAGGGTATTCCGAATCATTCTCCGGCTTACCTTTTCGTTTTGTTTGTAAATGATTTCGATGTAATTCCCTGCCGATTTGACGAGGATAATTTGTTCGGGGAAAAGAAAAAAACGTTCCGATTGATTTTCCGATTCAAATTCAATTCCATTTACCGTTTCTGCTTCGGTTGGTTTTTCTTCGGATATTGTGTTTTGTGCTGCAAATGAATTCAGTCTGTTTTTTAGTTTTTTGTGTTCGTAAACAGCAGCCAGTATGGCAGCCGACGCCGCAGAGATCAACACAATGTTCACCACGATGTGAAAGGTTACTTCTATTTTTCCTACGTAACGCATGTAAAACGAAAAGGCCGCCGAATTTAAAACCAGAAACGTCAGATGCAGAAAAACTTCCTTTTTTACGGTCCATTTTTCAGGTTGAAACCAACCGAGCAATATGGACGGAACGATTATCCGGCAAAAAGCCAGAAGCAAAAGATGGATGGCTCCGAATCCGGCCAGGATTAAAAGTTTACGGTTGAATTCGGCAACAGGAGGATCGAGGGGTTGAAAGAACAGAAGAAAAAAAAACAAACCAAGTGAAATACCTCCTACTGATTGAATATTCAGTTTCAAATCGTCGGAAAAAGGGTACGGTTTATTTTTTATGCCTGGCATTTTGTAGCGTTTTATTCATTAAAATACCGCCAGCAGCAAGTCAATATCTTTTGACGGCAGGTTAAACAATCGTCCGATATCGTGATTGGTTAATATGCCGTGGTAAATGTAAACTCCTTTGCGGAAACCGCGGGAGTTTTTTATGTAGTTGTCAACCCCGCCACTGTCGCCAATGGAAAGCAAAATCGGTATCAGGATGTTGCTCAGCGAAATGGAAGCCGTTCGGGCCACAATAGATGGGGAATTGGGCACGCAGTAGTGCACTACGCCGTGTTTTACGTAAGTCGGATTATTCAGGTCGGTACATTGTGTGGTTTCAAAACATCCGCCCTGGCTGGCATTTAAATCGATAATAACCGAACCCTCTTTCATCTGTTTTACCAAATCTTCGGAGACTTTAAATTTCGGAGTGGTGTTAAATTGCATAGCCCCGATAACTGCGTCGGCTGAAATAAGAGCCTTGCGTAATACTTTCGGATAAAACACCGAGGTAAAAATGCGTTGCCCCAGTTTTTCTTCCAGTTTGCTGAGATCGTACACCGAAGTGTCGAATACTTTTACCAGGATGCCGAGACTGAGCGCTGCCCGGGCGGCATATTCCGCTGCGGTACTGGTCCCGATGATAACCAGTTCAGCGGGGGTAATGCCGGTAACTTCGCCAAAAAGTACGCCCTTCCCGTTTCGGGTGTTGCTCAGGTATTCGCTGGCCAACGTTATGGAAGTGGCGCCTGCTATCTGGCTCATCTGATGGACGAAAGGTGAAAATCCCTGTTCGTTTTCAATGCTTTCGTAAGCGATGGTAGTTACCCGTTTTTGCATCAGCTTTTGGATAGACTCGCTGCAGTGCGCTTCAATTTGCATGTTCGACAGAATGGCCTGATTTCCGCGCAACTGGTCAATTTCATCGTCGCTGAAAGGCGCCACCCGCAAAACGATGTCGCACTGGAAAATTTCTTCTTTCTTTTCTACGATCTGCGCGCCTGCCGCCCGGTACTCCTTGTCGGAATAACTGGCCATTTTTCCTGCGTTTTTTTCAATCAGAATTTCGTGGCCATATGAGGTCAGCAGGTCAACCGCCTGCGGGGTCAGGGGAACCCGGAATTCCACCTGTTCCAAATCAGACGGAATGCCAATTTTCATTTTTTGCCCCTTGTTCCGAATTTCCAGCATCTCTTCCTGCGGCATCAGCATGGTTTTCGAAACCGACATGTTTTCTTTTGTTCCTTCACGGGTAGTCATGCGCAATCAGTTTTTAGCAATAAATTGGTTCAGCAAGTTACATCCTAATGTGTAATTTTCAAAATTTTGCTGAAATAAGCCGGTCTCCGTTTTCCTGCACCTTAATTTTTACTTCCACATAGTTTAACGGGAGCAGGGTTTCAATTTTCTCCGGCCACTCAATCAGGCAGTAATTGCCGCTGTAAAAATAGTCTTCGTAACCCAGATCATACGCCTCTTCCAGGTTTTTTATCCGGTAAAAATCGAAATGAAAAATGGAGTCGCCGGATTCGGTTTTGTATTCGTTTATGAGCGCGAATGTGGGGCTGGTAACATTATCTGGAGTTCCCAATTCCCTGCAAACAGCCTGAATAAAGGTGGTTTTTCCTGCACCCATTTTTCCGTAAAAAGCAAAAACCCGCTGATCCGGGAACTGGGTTATTAAATTTTTGGCTGTTTTGCCAAGTAATTTTAGTGAAGTTACTTTTTCTGAAAACATATTCTTTTAACGTTACTGTTTTTTTGATGGTTTTGTTTTTACCGGATCAGCTGCTAAAGCTAAATTAACTACTTTTTAGTGGTTTGACAAAATCCGTTATTCAATAAATTTCACGCAAAAGTACGACATAAATCAGGGAATTGGTTTCGATGGAAAGTTTCGTTTCAGTAAAAAGTATTAATTTTGACCTAAACTTAAAAATTGAATACAATGAAAATACCAGCAGAATTGAAATACACCGAAGACCATGAATGGGTTCGTGTTGAAGGTGAAACAGCAGTAGTTGGCATTACCGATTTTGCGCAGGGCGAGTTGGGCGATGTGGTTTTTGTTGAAATTGAAACCGAAGGCGAAGAACTGGACAAAGGAGAAACTTTTGGAACGGTTGAAGCGGTAAAAACGGTTTCCGATTTATTCATGCCCGTGGGCGGCGAGGTGGCTGAAATAAACGAAGCGCTTGCCGACGAACCGGAACTGGTAAACAAAGACCCATATGGCAAAGGGTGGATGATAAAAATTAAAATGAGCGTTTCTTCTGAACTGGATGATCTCCTTTCTGCTGATGATTACAAAAAAATGATTGAAGCATAAAAATTCAACAATTATGCTATTTTGTTCAATTAACTTTGAACATTAAAAAAACCAGGATTGAATTTCAATCCTGGTTTTTATTCTGTTACAGCTGGAATCTTTTCAGAAAAAATTCGATTATCCGCATTTCGAAGAGCCGCACGACAGGCAGGTGAGGCATCCTTCCTGGTAAACCACTTCGTCTGAACCACATTCCTCGCACAATGCATCTTCAGCCAGCGTACCGTCCGGAATGTATTTTTTCAGCGCTCTGGCAACTCCTGCTTTCCATGAATTAATGGTTTCATTGTCGAGTTGCAGGCTGGTTACCAGTTCCACCACTTTATGAATGGGCATTCCGTGCCGCAACGTTCCGGAAATGAGTTTTGCATAGTTCCAGAACACCGGATTGAATTTATAGGAAAGCCCCTCTATTGTGGTTTTGTAACCCCTTTTGTTTACATACTGAAAATCGTACCGTGAGTTTCCGTCGCTGTCGTAGCTTTTTATAATGTAACCGTCGGTAACGGAACGTGGCAGTAAAATGCCGTCTTCATCGTCGGACAACCCGGTAAAGATTTCGTAAGGTTTGCTGTCCATCAGGCCAATAAAAGCAATCCATTTTTCTTTGTTGTTTTGAAAACGAACCACCTCAGCTTCAAGTTTTTCGGGGCGTTTGGTAGGGAAACCGGCCTTTTTCTTTTCGGTTCCGTTATTTGAAATGAGAACACCCGAGCGCGATCCGTCGCGGTAAACGGTAACCCCTTTACATCCGCTTTTCCAGGCTTCGAAATAAAGCTGGCCAACGAGTTCTTCCGATACATTCGACGGCAGATTGATGGTAACGCTGATGGAGTGGTCCACCCATTTCTGAATCCGACCCTGCATGCGTACTTTCGATAACCAGTCCACATCGTTGGAAGTAGCTTTGTAGTAGGGTGATTTTTCCACCATTTCATCCAGTTCTTCCTGGTTGTATTCCCGGTTGGTATCATAACCGCTGGCTTCCATCCAGGTTTTAAATTTGTGGTGGAATACCGTGTACTCTTCCCAGTGATCGCCTACCTCATCCACAAAGTCCACCCGAACATCTTTATCGTTGGGATTTACTTTGCGACGACGTTTGTAAACGGGCAGGAAAACTGGTTCAATTCCCGAAGTCGTCTGTGTCATCAGGCTGGTGGTGCCGGTTGGCGCGATGGTAAGCAGCGCAATGTTGCGACGACCGTATTTTGTCATTTCGTCGTAGAGCGTGGCATCCACGTTTTTTAACCGGTTGATAAACGGATTGTCTTTTTCCCTTTCGGCATCGTAAATAGCGAATGATCCGCGTTCTTTGGCCAGGAAAACCGATGAGCGGTAAGCTTCCAGCGCTACTGTTTTATGGATTTCTTCTGAAAAATCGGTGGCAATGTCGCTGCCATATTGCAGTCCGAGTGCTGCCAGCATGTCGCCTTCCGCAGTGATACCGATTCCTGTACGACGTCCTTCTTTTGCTTTTTTCCGGATATTTTCCCACAACCGCTTTTCTACGGCTTTAATTTCTTCCTCTTCCGGATCGGCATTCACTTTGTCGAGGATGGCATCGATCTTTTCCAACTCGAGGTCGATGATATCGTCCATAATACGCTGGGCGTAGTGAATGTGCTCTTTAAACAGGTCGAAGTTAAATTTGGCTCCGGGTGTAAACGGATGTTCCACATACGAATAGAGATTGACGGCCAGCAACCGGCAACTGTCGTAAGGACAAAGCGGAATTTCGCCGCATGGATTGGTGGATACGGTACGGTAGCCCATATCGGCATAACAGTCGGGCACCGATTCCTTAATTATGGTATCCCAGAACAGAATTCCCGGTTCGGCTGACTGCCAGGCATTTTTAACAATTTTCTCCCACAGTTTTCCGGCGTCGATTTCTTTTTTGTAAACCGGTTTTTTGGAATGAATCGGGTAGGCTTGCAGGTAAGTTTTGCCTTCCTCGACGGCTTTCATAAATTCATCTTCAATTTTTACCGATACATTGGCGCCGGTTACTTTGCCCTGTTCGAGTTTTGCGTCGATAAAACTTTCGGAATCGGGATGTTTGATGGAAACCGACAGCATAAGTGCCCCGCGGCGGCCGTCCTGGGCCACTTCGCGTGTAGAGTTGGAGTAGCGCTCCATAAAAGGTACAATGCCAGTTGAGGTAAGCGCCGAATTTTTTACCGGCGAACCTTTGGGCCTGATGTGCGACAAGTCGTGTCCAACTCCGCCACGGCGTTTCATCAGTTGCACCTGTTCCTGATCAATTTTCATAATCCCGCCATACGAATCGGAGTTGCCATCGTTGCCAACTACAAAGCAGTTCGAAAGCGAGGCAATCTGGTAATCGTTGCCAATTCCGGTCATAGGACCACCCTGCGGTACAATATGCCGGAAGTCTTTCAGAACCTTAAAAATTTCATCTTCTGTAAGCGGGTTAGGGTACCGCTTTTCAATGCGCGCAATTTCTTTGGCCAGCCTGCGGTGCATGTCATCGGGTGTGCGTTCGAAAATATTCCCGAAAGAATCTTTCAGGGCATATTTATTTACCCATACCCTTGCTGCCAAATCGTCTCCCTTGAAATAATCAAGCGAGGCTTTTACCGCTTCTTCCTGCGAAAAAATTTTTTTGCCGGTTGCGGTGGTTTTTACCGATACTTCTTCAAATGCCATAGTGTCCAGTTACTTTTTAATAATGTTTTAAATTCTATTTTCAAAAATGAATTTTTCCTGCTCTGAAATTGTGTTACGCAAGATAGAACAGATAGTAAAATTGTGGAATACTTTTAAGGATAAAATAATGAAAAGTTATCAACTTCAAACGTTTAATATATTATTTATAAGCACATTAACCTGTTACTTTCTGTAAAAAGTTTACCAAAAAATAGAATTTAACTTGTGAGGAATAAAAAAAATTCTATCGAATTTTAATTCGGAATAAACTAATTTTTGAAGCGGGAAATGACTAACAAATTGTATGCAAAAATGTACTATTTGTTGAAAACTTTTTTTATGATAAGATTTGTAGCTCCTACGTTTTTTTCTACGTAATTTTTGCAAACAGCCGATGCCTCTGACTGTTCGCGGGGATTGTTCAGAAACTTGCTCAGGATAAATTCAAGCTGATTAGAATTTTGAACCGGAAAAGCGCCACCACTGTTTTTCAAATCAACAGCCTCTTTAAATTTTTCGTAATTGGGACCAAAAATTACAGGGAGCCCGAATGTGGCGGCCTCCAGAATGTTGTGAATGCCCACGCCGAATCCTCCGCCAATGTATGCCAGGTTTCCATACCGGTAAAGCGACGAAAGCAACCCGACAGAATCAATTATCAACACCTGGTACCGGTCAATTTCATTTTCACCGGCTTTACTTAACCTAATGTGTGAAGTTTTTAACAATTGCTCCAACCTGTTCATATTTGTTTCCGTGACTTCGTGCGGTGCAAACACCACCTTCAAATCGGGGTAGTTGTTAATAAACGCTGCAAGCAACTCCTCATCAGGTTTCCAGGTGCTTCCGGCAACGAGCAGCGGCTGATTGTTTCTGAACTTTTCAACAAGCGGAATTTCTTTGGCTCCCCGGGCAATAGCTGCCACGCGGTCGAAACGGGTGTCGCCCGAAACTGTAAAATTATTCAGTCCGATGGATTGCAGCAGTTCCGCCGACTTTTTGTTCTGCACAAAAAAATGGTCGATCTTCAACAGCATCTGCCGGTACCATTTCCCCCACAAACTGTTTTTGAAAAAGTGCTGGTTTTCCCTGAAAATGGCCGAAATCATAAACAGCGGAATGTTCTTTTTTTTCAGTTCCCCGATATAAAAATGCCAGTACTCGTATTTTACAAAGAACGCTTTTTCGGGCTGTACCAGCCGAAGAAAACGTTTTGCGTTTCGGCGGGTGTCAACGGGAAGGTACATTACAATGTCGGCCAGCTCGTAGTTTTTTCTGATTTCGTAACCCGAAGGCGAAAAGAAGGTGAGCAGAATGCGGTATTCAGGAAACTGGTTTTTGATTTCTTCAATCAGCGGCCGGCCCTGCTCAAACTCGCCCAGCGAGGCACAATGCACCCAAATGTAGCGGGCGTTGGTTTCAATTTTTTCCGCCAGTTTTTTCCGCCAGTTTTTCCGGCCTCTAACAAATTGACGGGCTTTTTCATTAAAAACCGATGCGATTTTTACGCTGAGCATGTAAAATAAAACTCCAATTCGGTACAGGATATTCATGTTTTAAAATCTGAGAAAGGGTTGTTTTTTCATGTATTCATAAATGGTCAGGTTCATTATCAGCAGCAGAAAAAGGTAAAAAAAATCTTCCAGCGGAATAGTGAAAATCCGGACTCCGAGGTTATGGTCGTTGTTGTATTCCACCACCGGAAGAGCTGTGAGAAACCCGTTTATAACTAAAAAAGGAATGAGTGAGATGAGCCATGTCAGGTAAAATTTGGTGTAGTGTTGTTTAAACCGGTTGCGGAAAATGGTGTAACCGAAATAGATGGTCAGTAAAAAAAAGTTGAAAAAGGTGTATAACTTTTGCCGGAAAAAGTAGGCAACCAGCGCAAAGGCAACCAGCAAAACCAAACTTGTCGCCAGAAAAAAGTTGGGCTTTTCAAAGTGCGGCAATTTTACCACCAGAATTTCGTAAATAAAAACACAGCAGTAGGGCACAACAACAAAAAAAAGCCATTCTTCGAGCGGCAAATTCAGAATATAAATGCCCAGCAAATATTCCGGGTTGAAACTCCATATTCCCAGTGCCTCGAAGCGAATATCCCACATAATAAAAATAGCTCCGGAGAAAAGTATGGCCGGAAGCAGGTATTTTAATTTGGTGTAAAACCGCACCTCTTTTTTGAAACTGAACGCCAGCGGAACGGCCAGCGAACCCAGCAACAGCAAAAGGTATGTGAAGTTTTTGAATTCCATAAATGGCTATTTCAGGCAAAGGTAAAATTTTATAATATGGGTGTACGACAAATTCTATATTTTTATGTTTTCTCGGATAAACGGATTTTTTACACCGTGGCTTTAGCCCGGTGAACAGAGGCAGCCAAAACAAATGGGCTTCAGCCATTAAAAAGATTAAATGCTAAAGCCGCAAAAGACGCTGATAAAGTCAAACACCGGGCTAAAGCGCCGGTGAAATAAGAATGAATGTTTTGTTCCACTATTTAAAACATGGAACTTGTCGCAGACTCTGGAATTTACTAATTTTGGGGAAAGATGTGCATTATGGATACACTGGAATTAAAAAGGAGTTTTCATCATCTCATTGACAGCATTGACAATGACGATTTACTGCTTGATTTTTATGAGTTGTTAAAAAACCGGACTTTAGTTAAAGAGGGACAATTGTGGAAAAATTTGTCAAAAACTGAAAAGGAAGGGCTACTAATCTCCCTTGAAGAAAGCAAAAGTGCTTATAATCTGATAAGCCATGCAGAAATGAAAAAAAAAGCATAAAAAATGGCTTTAAAGATAGATATCAATAATGAATCGAAGGAATTCGTTCGATAACTTCACTGAATGGTGGCAATTCACCGCTGGCCACTTCGTAAATTTTTGAATGGCTTTTGATGGCGGCTTCCGTTAGTTCCTTGTATGGGCGGTTGCAGATGTCCATAAACCCAATGTTGTAGTTTTCGCCGTCGAAGCGGCCAAAAACGGGCTGGTCGAGCCACTGGAAGTAGTGAATACCAATCAATTCCGGTCTGGCCAAACCCTGTTCCAGGTAGTAACGGTAAGCTTTGCCGCGTTCTTCCTGTGTGAGTGCGCCCTGAATTCCGGTGGCCGGCAATCCGCGGTCGGTGGCGCCAAAATGAAACTCGCCAATCATGACCGGTTTGCCGCTGATGCGCGCAATTTCTTCGGTTTTGGGCGGTCCCGGATTTCCGTAACCGTTAATGGAAAACACATCGAACCGATCGCCGGCTTTGTACAACAAATCGGAGCTAATCCAGGCATAGCGCATGCCCAGGTTCAGGTGGTCGGGATCTACTTTTTCCACTTCGTCGCACGGTACATCCACGTATTTTTTTACCAGAATTTCTGAAAACTGCCGGAAGTTTTCTTTTGCTTTTTCCGAGGGATATTCTTCGAAAATCTGGCTGGTCAGTTCTTCAAAACTTTCCAGTTCCAGGTTCCAGTTTTTGTTGAAATCTTCAATAGTGGTATATTGGGTTGAAATCCAGCGGGAAAAGTTGTATTTCGATTCGGATTGTCGAGTAGTGGCAAACATTTCAAAGGCAATATCGTGAGCGCCAAAAGCCCAGTGGGGTTCGTTACGCAAAAAATAGCCGATGAGGTACGGATCGCCCTTGAAATTTTTGAGCTGGTTGGCAAATCGTATGGCATTTTCCAGGTATTCGGTGGCAAATACATCGGGAAAATCGCGGAACAGTTTCACTTCAGTTGAAGGGAATCCACTGAGCGGCAAAACATAAGGAATCTGCGCTTCCCGGGCGTACCTGATGTCCGACCAGTTTGCAATGGTATTCAGCCTGAATTCCCGGATTTGACCCGAAGTAATGGTTTCCCATTTTTCGCGCCAGTTTTCGCCAAAAACCCGCATGAAATTGGTTTTAAAGTAATCGAGCAACACCATGTCGCCGCTACCGGAAAAAGCATCTTTAAAAACCGGATCGTTGTTGTCGGGAATCCATTCCAGTAAGTCTTCCTGCCCTGAAATCACACCTGTGGCGTTGTTCCCGATGCAGTCAACGGCCACCGAAACGAAGGCATATCCTTCCGGATCGACCAGCCACCAGCGGTTGCCGTCGTGATGCGTACGGAAAAATCCGGTGGATTCAAATTGTTTGGCTGTCCAGCCGCCGTATTTGCTCCAGGTTTCAGGGAATGTTACCGATGAAGCATTTTCGAGTTGCGATTCCAGCAGGTTTCTTAAATCTTCTTCGCCGGTTGTTTTGCCCGGCCACTCTTTGGAAGTCCATTGTCCGAACTGGTCCACCACCGGATTTTCGGGAGCCGGAAACGGTTCGGGCAATTCGTTAGCGAGATAAACGGAAGCCACTTCAAATTCAGGCAAAAAATGAGGATTTTGAAAGGGCGCAAAACGAATGGCTACTTTGGAAATGTCTTCGGGTTTCATGCGGCTACCCAGCACGGTTCCTTTGAGCTGGCGCGGAAACCGGGGCATAAAAATTTCCTGTCCGTCGAGGTGTTCCAGCGGGAAAATCATTTTGGTTTTCAGGTGGGACAGTACGCCAATTTTGGCGGCCATGCGTGGTGTTTCTTTTTCATCGCCCGCCAAATCGCCGCTTTGGGCAACAATGGTTCCGGCCCGGGTTTCATTCCTGAAAAATTCCACATTAAGTACCGCACTAAAATCGTTGGCGTGCCAGATTTCGCAAACCAGGTATTTGGCCTCGGTCCACATTTCAGCATTTTCACCTTCCCAAATCACCAGACTTTGGTTGTTTGCAGAAGGTTTAATCTGCAAAACCTGCTGTTCAAACCCGGTTCCGTTTTGAAGGGTACTGATTTCCGGATTTTTCGACTGGATGTTTTTCAGGCTGAAATCTTTCTGTGAGGGAGAAGAACAAGCCATTAGAAAAGTAACTGCAAAAATGGACAAAATGGTTTTCATCGGTTACGGTTTTGAATTCGGTTTAAAGATAACCGAAAAATACAAAACCATTCCGCAGTGAGGGTTGGATTCTTTCCCGGATTACGCGGTTTGCCGGTGAAACTTTTTATTCCGGGTTATTTTCTTCAACAAAAATGGGTATATCGAACGTTTTTTTTGTCAGCGTTTCCAGATAAGTTTCAGCAACTTTAGCGGCAGGCAGGTATGGTTCAGCATCCATTCCCATGGCTTTTGCAGTTTCCCGAACAAACGGAGGATGAATTACAGCCACTCGTTTTCCGTCCTGCATTTCAAGGGCAGCAGCTCGTACAAAACCTTCCAGTCCTGCATTAACCATGGCAATATTTGTGGTTTGCGGCCAGGGATTATGGGCAAAAATACCTCCTGTCAGAATAATAATTCCACCGGAATTTAGTTTGTTTAATCCTTTTCGAACCAGGTTGACTTGTCCCATTAGTTTGCTTTTGAGACCCAGATCAATTTGTTCGTCCGACAGTTCCTGCAGGCCTCCAAAACTTGCGTTCCCGGCGGCACAAATTATGGCATCGACTGCCGGAATGTTTTCAAAAAACTGTTCGATGGATTTTGGGTCGTCGATGTTTACCCTGTGTTTTCCGTTGCGCGAAGCGGCTATTACGGTATTCCCCCGTTCTTCGCTTAGTTTTGCAATTTCGCTTCCAATTGTTCCCGTTGCGCCAATAACCACTATTTCCATAATTCCTGATATTAAAGTTTTAAAATTAGACCATTACTTACGTTAACAGTAATAACCTTTCAACACATCGTATTGTTTATGAAATTTTGCGCTGATTTT
>CAZXHP010000117.1:0-12108 GCA_964639655.1 uncultured Mariniphaga sp. | reverse complement strand
GAAATGTGGATTACCAGTTTTTCAGGTACCTTTTCCAAATCGAACGATTTTCGAAAGTGATAAACCCCGTAAGCTGTTTGATTTGCCGAAGGGTAGGAAACCCAGGGAGCCGTTTGGGCAAATGCTGCTACTTGAAGCAGAACCAGAAAAAACAAGATTAATTTAAATCTCAGGTATTTCATTTTTAAATGTTTTAAAATTTGAAGTTCTTTTATGGAAAAAGTTCTCTGTTATATTTTCTCAGAAAATAAACCGGTGTGCAACTCCAGGCATGGCAATAACTGTTCATCATAAACGAACCGTAGGGCGACAAAAAATCGTTCCCCGGGTCATATACTTCCCGGAATGTATCGGCACCTTTTTTTGCCATTCCGCCCCAGTAGTCTTTTATTAAACTTGTGGCTTCGTCATAAATGCCACAGGCTATCATCGCCTCTGCCAAATTATGACAGAGGTAGGGATACACAGGCAATACCACCTGCATCGGAACCTTTGTTTTTACCTGCAATTCAGGCAAATACTGCCGGCCTTTTTTTAACCACTCACCCCGGCAGTTTTTGTAAATATCCTGAGCGTTTATTCCGGTTATCACTAAAAAAAAGATTTTAGCAGGAAATATTTTTATCATCTGAACTGAATTTCAATTTTGTTTGCACTACCTTTTCCTTCAAATATAGCGTATTTCGAGCCGTTTACATCGTCGGTTTCCACAGAAACTGCTTTTCCGTTTACTCTTGCAGTAGCTGATTTTGTTCCATCCGGAAACGGCAAACGAGCCGTATAATTTTCAAATATCCCTTCGGTGGTAAGAATCAGTTTTTTGGTTTTCGGGTTGAAGTTGTACTGGTAAATCACCTGCTCACCATCATTCCCGTAACCCACATTCACCGAAGTTTCATTCACGCCGGCAAAATACCAGCGGGGCGAAATTTCCACTGCTTTAAATTTTATGCTTTTGTCAACCACGCCTGCCAGTCCCTCCACAAGGGCGCTTACAAAAGCTGCCTGCCCCCATTCGTTGGGCACGGCTTCAGCCTGTTCGGTGCCATCCCAACTTACACAACCCGGCAATTTGCGGTTGTTCAATTCCATAATTTTATCGAGGCGATTCAGGATTTCGACAGCATAATTTTCCTGTCCGTTCTGAAATGCGGCTTTGGCCAATTCGCCACCCACCAGCGGTAAAATGGCGCCGTTCATGTACTCGCCCACTTCGTATTTTCCAAAGTGGGGTTCGATAAACGGGTAAATACCAAACCATTCGGCCTGCGAAAATCCTTTAACCTCATCCCACACTTTTTTGTACGATTCGATGATGGAAAACGCCATTTCGCGGGTTGGCGCTCCCCGATTGATGGAATAGGTATTCGAAAGGCCAAGCGCATTTATTGGGTCGGTTTTAATGTGTGCCGGAACCGGCTGAATGGGAATAAAATGGGCATAATGCCGGCCATTCCAGCAAGTGGTGTTCAGCCGGTGACGAAACAATTCGCCCTGCAAACGCCATTCTTTGGCAGCATCAATATTTCCGGTGGCCTCAAACATTTCAGCCAACTGAACGCAAGCCTGGTACATCCCGCTGTTGTCGCCATGCATGATTCCCCTGGGGGTTTCGGGCGTGTTCCCAATGTGGTATAGCAAGCGGTCAACCCCGGTGAGACTGTCGGGTTCTGATGAGAAATCCCAGGTATCAATGGAATACGGCCGTTTTACCAGTTGAAAATCTTTCGACCAGCGCAAGGGGTCGGTCATTTCATAATGCATTCCCTTAATCAGAGTTGGCAGCCATTTTTTCAGGTAAGCAGTGTCGCCCGAAGTTTGCCAGTTGGCATAAACACCTTCCACCAACAAGTATTCCAGATCGGCTTCAATAGGCATTCGGAAAAAGAAATTCTGGTTGTTAACATCCACAAAATAAAACTGATTGTCAAACACATTGGTAAAAAAAAGTTGTCCTACATTCTGTTTTTTATACGACATGGAGTAGTCGAAATACATCCCTGTTTCGGTTTGACGCCCCATAAAAAAGGCGATGAAGCTGGCCAAATCCTTTTCCCAGTATTTGTAGGCTTTCATGGTGTGAATGTGGTCACGTACCCATGAAATGAACATACGCCGTTCTTCACCGTCGAGGGTAACTGTTCTTATCCGGGAGTTCTCATACAAATTGGTTTTCAAATCGTTCAGAAGGATTCCGTATTTGCCCGAACCTTCGCCAAATTCAGCCTGGCCCTGACTTGAGAAAGCTGTGACTAAAAAAATCAGGATAATAATCAGTTGCCGTTTCATATAAAAAGTGTTTTAAATTTAGAATAAATAAAGTTTTCTGCATGAGTTATTTTTACGGATTTTTTATTGATATTCGCTGAAAATTCTGTTGGTTTTCAATCTTCGTTTTTTATGTTTAATCAATTAATACAATTTACTCCTCCGTTAAAAAATATGTATTCTCTGTTTTTATCTTTTTACTTCCCGGCGCGTTAGGATTGCCCGTTGCGTTGAAATTGTCAATTTTCAAATCAGTTACGTGCCGGCATTCAATTCCGTGCGTAAAGAACGACGGTAATTCAGCGCCCCAGGTCATGTCGAAATCGCGGATTGCAAGCTTATTCACGTGTTGTGCATAAATCCCCGAAATATCATGTTCAAACAGTTGCATTGCTATGGGAGAAGCCGGACGTAAATCAAAATTTCCGCCATAAGCCAATGTTTCCTTTCCTTTTCGTAAATGTAACTGAACATTGTTGAATCGTATATTTTCCAAAGGACTATCTTCCATTCCGAATATTAGAATGCCCTGTTCTCCGGTAGCAATGATGTTATTGAACTGCACATTTCCAATCTGACCTGCTGCATGCCCCTCAAACCGTGATAGGGCAGACAAATGGATGGGCTCGCCATTTCCCCACCATTGCCCGTTATACAATCTTGTTTCAATAATAATATCGGAGAAAATCAAATCTTCAATATCACTTGCATCATGGGCAAATATCCCTATTCCGCGGTTTGAGTCGTGTATAACAATGTTTGAAAAAGTGCATTTGCGAATGGGATGCTGACCATAACCAATCCTGATTCCGGCCGAGCTTGATTTTAACACACAATTGGTCACCGTCATGTTTTCGCCATACATGGTTTTATTTCCGTATTTGTGCGGAAGTTGTTCCGTTGTATTTATTCCAGGTGTTTCTTCATCTTTTGGAAAACCGGTCAGCACAATGGCATCATCGCCTCCTGAAATGTTGCAGTTCGAAATACGGATGTTACGTGAAATGGTACAGTGAATACCGTCGCTGTTGGGAATGAGCGGATTGTTTTTAATGGTAATTCCATCAATCAGCACGCCGTCGCAAAATCCAAACCGGGTAGCCCAGATTGGAGTATCTTTTATAGTGATACCCGTAACCGAAACATTGGTACAATGAAAGAAAACGATGGTCATGCCCGGAGCCCGGGTTCGTTTTACCGGACCATCGGTAAAAAATTCTCCTTCGGGCATATAGTTTTCTCTTTGCCGGGTGCGGTTTTTATCGAATTCCTCGTAAATATGGTTTTTTGAAAAATCATAAAAACTGTCGCCACTGCCATCGATAGTTCCGGTTCCCGAAATACCAACGTTTATGGCATCTTCACAATAGATTATTCCGGGAGAACGTCCTTGTCTGGAATAATCGTTCAGGTTGGTACTTCCTTTCAAAACGGAACCGTTTTCAAGATAAAGATTGACATTGCTTTTAAGAAAAACCGTACCTGTAATAAAAGTTCCGGCCGGTACAATTACCCGCCCGCCACCTGCTTCCGAACATTCATCCATTGCTTTTTGAATAGCTGCAGTTGAAAGTTGACCTTCTTTGGCCCCAAAATCAAGAATGCTGTATTCTTTTGCCTGGAGATGGGTAAATGCAGGAAATAAAATGATGAGCCAAATTATTCGATTTCTCATTTTGAAGTTTTTAGTTGGTTTATCTGAAAGTGCCTATTTTTAATAGCTTACTTATCTGTAAATCACTCATTCACGGGATTTTGTTTATTCCTGATTTCAGGTTAAATTTTTTTCCCTGCCATACAAACGTTGCATCCATTTTTTCAGGAATAGTAATTTCCCCTTCAATACCAGACCCGCTTTTCTTCACATCCAGTTCAATATTTCCCAAATGATGGGGGTAAACCGCTTTTATTTTTTCCAGCTCACCAAAAACAGGTGCTATTTCCACCTTTTTGTGCCCGGCTTCGAGCGGTGTAATTCCGCATACCGTACGGAAGAAAAAGTAGTTGGGTGAACTGCTCCAGGGATGGCACTCCGAGCGCTGGTTTTCTTCGCCCCATTCAAGCGGCACTTCGGCAAATGTGGTCATGCCACGGTCTTTCATTAATTGCCACTCCGAAAGTTCCGAAAGAAAATACTCCTGCAAACCGGTTTTATTCATCGCTTCAAATAAATAGAGGTGCAAAAACAAATCTACCTGCCCGAACCAGTCTTTCGGTTCCAGCAATTTTTTCATAAGTTGCCTGGCTTCTTCGCCGGTAACAGCCTCAGCTAAAACAGCCAGTATATTTGTAATCTGGCTAACCTTTTTATTTTCGGGAGATTCGGTGAAAAAACCATCTTCATTTTTACATAACCTGTTAACCGCCCGACTGATTTCACCGGCCCGTTTCCGGTAATTCCCGGCCTGTTCCGGTTTTCCAAGAAATTCGAAAATATCGGCGGCATGGTTCAACGTGTAGGCATAATGCAAGGAGTAAAGCGAGTTATTTCCTTCGTAAATGGTGGGCGATTCACCGTTTTTGTAATGTCGCGGCCAGGCCAGAGCGCCCCACCATTCCATTTTTCCCATCAGATGGTTGGGCTGCATTTTCTGTTCAAACCAAAACAATACATTCTGAATACCCAGTTCAAACTGCGAAATAAATTCCCTGTCATCTTTCCACATCATGTAATCATGTACCTGGTCGATCCAGATTAGGGAATAGGAAGGAATAATCAGGTGAAAAGCATTGGGATAACAGGCAAAAGTCAAACCTTCAGGAATGCGCGACTGGTCAAACTGTACCAACGCATTTCGTGTCAACCGGTCATCGCCTGAAAGTGTAAAAAGTGTGAGGTTATGTACCCGCGAATCGCCGGTGTATTGCATCTGCTCATAGTAGGCATCCGACAATAAATAATCCTGGGCACACAATGAAACCGATCGCCAACCGGCATCCATAATCCAGTCTGTCAGTTCATTTTCCACGTTGAATTCCGCTTTTAGCTCCAGCGGCGCACGACATTCCACATGATAATATTTTTCAAGGGTTAATGCTTCATCTTTGGTTTCGATATCAAGCTGAATGTATCTGAACGTGCGGATATAAGTTGGTTTAAATAACCGGTTTTCCCCGCTGTCCGGAATAAAAACATCTTTTAATCCCACCATGTATTTTCCTTCAATTTCATGGCGGTTCCCCTTTGGCGCCTTGTTTTCTATTATAAGATTTTCGGCATACATGGCCTGAATTTTCGCATTTTTCCCGCCACTGACCAGCATTTCGGGGTAGCCCATGGTGAGTTTTTCATTATCGATAAGGATACTTACTTTGGTGTTGGGTTGAATAACAAGCGGTTTTGTACCGTGGATAAATCCGTGATCCTGTTCAATTCCCTTCGTTCTCCGAATTACCTGAAAATTCATGGGCGTTTCTTTTAAAATGGGGACAGTCCGGGGAACCAGCAATTTCCCTCCGGAATAAAGAATACCACCTGCGTGCTGTGTACCGCGTCCGCCGGCAACATCGGCCCATTTGGCAGGCAGCCAGGCTGAATCATCGTAATCCGTAGTTTCCCATCCCCAGGGATATTGATTTCCGTTTATGCTGTCCGTTGGATTTCCGACATACAATCCAAAATCAATGGTACCCCGATCAAACATCCAGTCAATATTTTTCGGATAAACTGCCCTGTTGTGCAAACATTTCCAACTGCCTCCATGGGTGTTCACCCCATTTTCAGTTTCCGAATTTCCCTGAAGGATAAAAGATGTCATCTGGGAAAAAATTGAAAAGGAACGTTTTGGCCCCCAGTTTATCACCTCGGCGGCAATTACATTTTTGCCGGGCTCAAGGTATCCGGAAATATCAACAGTTTCGTAAAACCAATGGTCCAAATCGCCTCTTGCCGGTCCGCGCAGCACATACTCCCCGTTTACAAAAAGCCGGTAATGGTTGTCGGCCGAAACATGAACAATAAAACTGTCCGGTTTTTCAGCCAGTTCAAAATTTTTACGGAATAAAACCACGGCATGTGACTGGGGTTCCACTTCCGGATGCATTATCCAGTGTGCGGTCCAGTTTGGAGGTTGAACAGCTCCCAAAAGTTGGGGGAGAAAAATAAAAAGCCACAGTAATCGGTTCATTGTTTTTGTTTTTCAGTTTAATTCTATCCGTTCCAGGGTAATATCGTTCAAAAAAACAAAACCTTTCCTATATGATGTTTTAGAACCTAAAAACCCTGTATTAAGTAAAAAGGCCCTCCGGGAAGGGCCTTTTTACTAACTAAACTATTAATAACCGGCATTCTGGTTCATATTCGGATTCTCCACCACCTCAATTTCAGGTAACGGAAAGTTTACATTATAATCTTCGAATTTGAAGTTGGGATCAAGCGATTGGAAATCCCAGTTTTTCAGATCGATTTCACCGGCAATGTGGCGGCGACGCAAATCCCACCACCGATGGCCTTCTTCAAATGCCAGTTCCAGGCGGCGTTCTTCAAAAATCCACTCCAACACTGTGGCGGCATCGGTTTCACTTAAATTTTTGTCTGCCGGTATTTCTGAATATTCATCTCCTGAATTTCTGGCGCGTTCGCGTATCTGGTTGATTAAACCAATAGCTTCCTGTAAATTACCTCCTGTCCTCACAATAGCCTCAGCTTTCAACAATAAAATATCTGCATAGCGCAAAATGCGCGGATTGTTTGTGCTAAGTTCATAATCGGCTCCTCCCCAGCCTGAGACATAAGCTGTATTGGTAACATATTTTTTTACATTATGCAGGTCTTCAGTACTTGTATCCAGATTCAGGTTTTTCCGTGGATCGCCATCTTCATAAGCGTCGATGATGGATTCTGTGGCTGTATAAAATGAATTACCAATCCACGATGGTTTTTGTGTAAAGAATCCAAAGTATGCTCCAATTTCGCCTACCACAGCAAAATCATCATTATTCAAAAACGGATTGGCATCCGACGGACTTGAGTTGGCCTGAAATTCGAAGAGTGACTCTTCATTATTTTCGAAATTCACGTCGAAATTCTGGCTATAGTCAGGCATGAGGACAGTGCCGTTCAGCGCATTAAATTCGCTGATTGCAGCTGAAAAGTCGGCGTTGTCGTTTTTAATGGTTCCTCTGAACACCAGACATTTGCCTTTTAATCCGCGCGCGGAATTTTTGGTAACTCTCCCCGCCATTTCGTCCGACCAGCTTTCAGGTAAAAGTTGTTTTGCCTGCTCCAGATCGGTGATGGCCTGATCGAGCAATTCCGTGGCCTGAGAGTTCGGGGGATAAGCGTTTTCAATCACGGTGATTCTTTCAGTTACCAGGGGGGCAGTCCCGTAAACATTCCAAAGCTGAAGATACATATATGCCCTTAAAAACAATGCCTCACCCTTGTGATAATCCATTAATTCAGGTTGTTCCGAATAAGCAAAATCTCCGTTTTCTTCAATTTTTTCCAACATGGTATTTGCCCTGGCAATTAATTGGTAGGCATAATTGTAAAACCTGTTTAATTGCCCGTTTCCCCCATTTAAACCTGAAAAATTTTCCTGGGCATAATTTGCCGGTGTTGTTAAGTCATCACCGGGTAAATGCCAGACAGGAGCTGTGTTTTCGTTTTGTCCACCGCCAAACATATAAAAGAAGCCAAGTTTTTGATAGACCCCCATTATGGCCTCTTCCATCTGAGACTCATTTTGAAAATAGGAAGCTTCTGTATTTCCGATAGGCAGAAGTTCAATCGTTTCTTCGTTGCATGAATATATTGTAAACAAGAAGAAAAGCAAAAAACTGAATGTTATTTTTATATTTTTCATTTTCAATACTTTTTTAGGTTAAAAACTTAAACTGGCTCCAATACTAAATGTAGTTGGCGTAGTAATAGCTTCCGGATCGAGATCATTGTAAGGTGAAATCACGAACAGATTTGTTCCTGAAACATAACAGCGCAGGTTATTCACACCAAGTTTGCCGATAATATTTCCACTAAAGTTATAACCAATTTGAAAATTCTGGAACCGAAGGAATCCGGCATTTTCCACATGACGATCGGAAATGCGGTTATTCCCCGACGGATCGCTTTGGATTGCCCGCGGTATGGAAGACGAAGTATTGGCCGATGTCCAGCGATTGCGGTAGTCGGCTAGAAAATGTCCGCCAAAACCACTGATGCTTTGTTTGCCGAGTGTGTTAATTCTTTGTACATCTCCCACGCCCCGGAAATTAAAACTCGCATCCCAGTTTTTATAGTCGAAATTAAAACTAAATCCATAATAGTAACCCGGAACTGTTTTTCCAAGAAACGTTTGATCATATGCATCGATTTGACCATCGGGTTCATAATTTTTATAAGCTCCCTCAGGATCCGAATCTTTGGGTGCACCGTACAAGTCGATAAAAATTACATCGCCGGGGGCTTTTTGCGCGTCTCTTCCGGGATCGGAAATATTTGACTGGTAATTTTCAACTTCCTGTTCGGTTTGAAATAGTCCATCGGTTTTGTACCCATAAATATAATTTATAGAATACCCCTCCTCGATGCGCAAATTTCCATTGGTGCTGGGCTGGCCTTCATACAGCTTTTTAACTTTATTTTTCACCGTAGTCAGGTTAGCCGATACAGAATAACCTAAATCGCCTTTTATATCGGTATAAGTAGCCTGGAATTCGACACCTTTGTTTTCGACCTGTGCCAGATTAACGACAGGATTATTCAGGGCTCCAATAACCCTTGGAATAGATATGGTTTGTAATATTCCATCGGTAAACCGGTTGTAATATTCAGCGGTAAATGTCATTTTGTTCTCCAATAAAATGGCATCGAATCCAATATTACTTGTAGTTACGGTTTCCCAACTCATATCTTCGATGGGGAAATCACCCAGTGTGGATGCCGGATAAATGACACCATCTCCTGGTCCGTCTCCGCTGCCAAAAGCTGCTTTTGGGTTCATATTCACCAAAGAAAGAAAAGCATAATCGCGTGTTTCCTGGTTACCGGTTTGTCCCCATCCTGCACGGATTTTTAGGTCGTCGAGCCAGGTCAGATTATCCATAAACGATTCGGCAGAAATGCGCCACGCGGCAGCAAACGAAGGAAAGGTGCCCCATTTATAACCGGGGCCGAATTTAGAAGTTCCATCGCGTCTGATGGTAGCATCGAGATAATACCTGCTGTCAAAATGATAACTTAGACGTCCCATATAACCTTGAAGTCCCGACTGATTTCTTTCATATAAAATTCCTTTATTATCACTTGGCCAGCCTTCTTCCAATCTTCTTTGCTCCCAACTGGTAATTGGCGAGTTTGCATCCACGCTCATTTGAGTAAAATTCCATTTTACCCTTTGATCCATCGCGTTTAGTACAACATCGATATCATGTTTGTCCAATCTGTTGTTGTAACCAATAAGAAATTCCTTCACAATATTAATGTTGTCATTAAGTCTTCTGCGATAGGTATTTCCGGTGGTTTCAGGATAAGGCGTCCCGCGGTTTGCTTCATAAATACCCCGGCCTGTTTCCTGATAGCGCTCCTGTATATTCGTGTAATGGTCGAAACTTACCGTACCTTTTACCCTGAATCCCTCAAACGGAGTTAGTTCAGCGTAAACAGTTCCCAAATTTCGTAACAAATCCCTTTTATCCTGTTCCATTTCTGCAATAGCAAGAAAATTACTTCGGGTTGCTGCTCCATAACCGTATGATTGAAAAGTGTTATTAATGGTTCTTCCGGGAATGTTATATCCCAAATCCTGACTGGCATCATAAACCGGTTGCCACGGAACACTAAAAGCAGTAGTTAAGTTTGCACCTCCATTTGAATCTGTTCTGGTATAAACGAACCTGTACGATTCGCCTATTTTTAACCATTTGGTAAGTTTATGGTCGGAATTAAAGAACAATGAAAACCGGTCGAATTCGTTTTTAAAAAAAACATTTTGTTGATTGGAATAGCCGGCTCCGGCGGCATAAGTTGAAATTTGATTCCCCCCGGAAACTGAAATGTTGTAATCCTGAACCGGAGCATTTTCCATCAATGCGGCGCTCACCCAATCTTCGGTATAGTCCGGATTGTTACCCATGTAATTGGGCGATGTCTGGTCGAACAGCGTGTAATGCCACTCTGGTGTATATGCCGGATTGGCTTCCATTGCTTCAAGGCTCCAGTCAACATACTCCTGAACAGATGCCATTTTGTAGCGTTTAAAATTATTCTGAATGCCATATCGCGCACTCATTTCAATTCTTGCTTTTCCCTCTTGTCCTCTTTTTGTTGTAATAAGTACAACCCCGTTTGAAGCTCTTACTCCATATATAGCAGTAGCTGAAGCATCTTTTAATACTGAAATGGATTCAATATCATTGGGATTAATCATTGAAAAAACATTAACCGGCCCCCTTATATCCTGAACGCGATCGGATGAAGAGGATGCACCGCCTTCGGTTAACGGAATCCCGTCTATTACATACAGCGGATCGTTAAAACCAAGTGTGCTGACTCCCCGAATGCGCACTGTCGGTCGTGCAGTAGGATCACTTCCGGGATTACTTATAAAGACCCCGGCCATTTTACCCTGCATTGCCAGTTCCGGAGTTAAAGAATTTTGTTTGGTAATTTCTTCGGTGCTGATTTGTGATACTGCACCGGTAAGGTCTTTTTTCTGGCGGGTACCATAACCGATTACCACAACCTCCCCGACACCAACAGTTTCTTCTTCCATTATAATATCAAAGGTGGTACGGTTATTAACTTCAACTTCCCGGGTTCTCATTCCTATAAACGAAAATATAAGGATGTCATCAGGTTGTGCATTCAGCGCGTAGTTTCCATTCACATCGGTTATTGTTCCTGTGGTAGTTCCTTTAATTACAACAGATACTCCGGGAAGTGGTTCGCCATTCTGACTGGTAACCTTTCCTCTTACAATGTTTTGCTGTATTAAAACATCAGACGTTTCTCCGCTGTTAAAAAGCGCAATTTGCCGGCCAACGGTTTTGTATTTAATGTTTGTCCCCTTAAATACTTTGTCCAGCACTTCAAATACCGTTTTATCTGTTATACTAATGGAAACCCGTTGCCTGAGATCGACATTTTCGTTGTAGAAAAAACGGAATTCACTTTGATCTTCCACCTGCTGCAATACTTCTGCAATAGCAGAATTTTCAATTTGCAGCGAAAGTTTGGTTGTTTGTGCATAAGTATCGTTTGCCAGGAGGGAGGCAACTGAAACGAATAACAAGAGTACCGTTACTTTCATTTTTTTAAGAAATTGACGGCAAGGGATTTTCCCGTGCCACGTTTGAAATTTTTTCATAATTTTGTTTTTGAAGTTTGACTAATACTTTTAATTAAGGGATTGGTCTTTTAAAAGGTGGAAATGGCGGTTTCCACCTTTTTTCGTTTCTACGAGGAATCGTTATAAGTTATTTTAGTTTTCATCGGTTTGATATTAAGTTTTACAAATAATTTATGGAGATTTTATAGTAAGAATCCGGGTATTTTTATCGAAAGAGTATTCAATGGGTGTGGTCACGTGAATCAGTTCCAGTACTTCGCTAAAACTTTCGAATTCAATGGTGGCTGTAAATTTTAGATTTTTAATCGATTCTTCTTTGATTTGAAGCTCAATATCAACATTGTACCACCTTTCCAAACGAGGTATCATTAGTCGCAGCGGCGTATCTCTGAAAATCAGCCGACCGTCTTTCCACGAAGTAAACAAATCGGTTTCAACAGGCCGTTTAATGTATTTTTCAGTATTGAAAACAACCTGAGTACCCGGCGTCAGATTAACGAGATGTCCATTCACTCCGGAAACCCTAACCGAACCATTTACCAGAGTTGTT
>CAZXHP010000116.1:0-12143 GCA_964639655.1 uncultured Mariniphaga sp. | reverse complement strand
TTTATCCTTAATCAATAATTTAGAAATTGATTTGCCAACAAATATTAAAACCTATAAAAAAGTTCCGCAACAGGAGTTGAAAAAATATTATTCGGAGGCAAAAATATATGCACAGTTTTCAAGGATGGATACCTTTTGTTTAACATTGGCTGAAGCGATGCTGTTTGAATGTTTTCCGGTGATTAGCAATGAGGGAGGGATGCCCGAGGTTGTTGGAAATACCGGATTGATTTTAAAAAGGAACACTGATTTGATTGCCCGTGAAATCAGTAAAAAAATTGAAAATTTTGATGCGCTGGATACCGGGCAGATTAAAAGCAGAATATTGATTAAGTTTTCAATAGAACAAAGGAAAAAAGAGATTTTGAAACAGGCTCATGTGAATACTATTTAGAAATTTGAAATTGGACTGAAATCAGCGGGTACATGTTTTTGGATGAAATTGTAATGCCCAATATTTTTTTGAGACAATAAACAGAAATCCGTCAGAATAATTTTTAAATGATAAGAATACCAAAAGTTATAACAGAAGTAGTTCAAAACGACCTTTGCATTGGGTGTGGTCTTTGTGTGTACAAATGTCCTGAAAAGGCTTTAACGATGAACTGGAATGAATATGGTTTTTGGGTTCCTGAACTTACGGGCAATTGTGATACGAAGGGTGAGTGTATCGAGGTTTGTCCGTTCAATCCGAAACCCCCTAAGGAAGTAGAAACAGAAAACGAATTGGCACAATTGTTTCTCGGCGGGGCTTCAAATCTGAATGAAAAAACAGGCCGGTACAATAAATTTTATGCCGGGTATTCAAAAGAATTCAGACTAACGTCTTCTTCAGGAGGAGTGACCTCCTACATTCTGACAAAGCTTCTTGAAAAAAGGATTGTTGATTGTATTTTCTCAATTAAAGAATCTGAAACGCCGGGCGTTTATTATGAATACGCAATTAGTTTTACCAGAGATGAATTGTTAAAAGCTTCAAAAACCAGGTATTTCCCGGTTACACTTGGAAACGTGTTACCAAAAATTTCTGAAATACAGGGAAAAGTTGCCATTGTGGGTGTGGCATGTTTTATAAAAGCAATACGTTTAGCGCAATATAAAAATCCGGCATTAAAAGAAAAAATACCTTTTTTGGCCGGAATAATTTGCGGAGGACTAAAAAGCCGTTTCTATACGGAATACCTTTCTGAAAAAGCGGGTGCAGGCAAACAATTCAGGAACCCTCAATACCGGATAAAAAACATCGACAGCACAGCCGGCGATTACTCTTTTGGGTGTTACGATGTAGAAACCAGGCAGAAAAAAACCATCCGAATGAAAACTGCCGGCGATATGTGGGGCACAGGCTTGTTTAAAGCGCATGCCTGCGATTTTTGCGAAGATGTAACCACCGAACTGGCAGACATTTCAATGGGTGATGCGTGGATTAATCCATACCATCAGGACGGAAGAGGGACAAATCTTGTCGTTACCCGTTCCGAACTTGCCGAAAATCTGGTTTCGGAGGGCATTGCAAAAGGAGAACTGGTTTTGGAGGAAATGGATTCGGACCGGTTTATTTTGTCTCAAAAAGGAGCCTATAATCACAAACATAACGGATTGCCTTACCGAATAAAAAGAACAGAAGCTCAGAATATGCTTACCCCTGTAAAAAGGTTTGGTAACAAAAAAGTGCCGCCCGACTTTAAAGTGGTTCAGTTTCTTCGTATGAAAATCAGAAAAAAAAGCCTGGAAGAATGGAGGAAAAACCCTAAAGCTGAAATTTTCGACCGGAAAATGAATAAATATCTGATTTTATTAAAACTGGCAACTGCAGTTTATCATTACAAAAAATTGATAATGAGGAAATTTTCAAAAATACTAAAATGAAAATAGGAATTTTAACCTTTCATTATACCAATTGCAATTATGGAGGAATTTTACAAACTTTCTCTATTTACAAACTAATTGAATCGTTAGGGTACGATTCTTATATTGTAAATTACCCTCCAAAAGTTAATACGCTCCGAAAAAAAATGGCAGCCCGCATTGAAGCGTTTTTAGGTTTTGAATTCGAAAAATTTCGCCGGGAACATATCTCCCGCATTCTGCATGAAACTACCGAAAAAGAAGATTTGGAAAAACTGAATGAACTGCTGGATGGATTTATTGTTGGAAGCGACCAGGTTTGGAGGTACAGAAGCGATTCGGAAGTCATGTTTACCTATTTTTTAAACTTTGTAAATAACGATAAACTGAAAATTGCCTACGCCGCAAGTTTTGGTGTCGATTTTTGGGAAGCGGGTGAACAGACTACCAATCAGGTTAAAAAGCTGGTGCAGCGGTTTCATGCGGTTTCTGTCAGGGAAGAATCGGGCATAAAAATTTGTAAGGAAAAGTTTGGTATCGAAAGTATTAATTTACTTGATCCAACATTTGTTCTGGACAAAAAATATTTTCACGAACTTGCTGATAAAAAACCATTAAAAAAACAAAAACTGGGTTTTATAGCCTACATGTTGCTCGATGATGCGAAACAAACTGAACAGTATTTTAAAGATTATGCAAAGCGGCAAAAATTAAATTTTATAAGAATAAAAGGGAAAAATATTTACCCGAAAAAAAACTTTTATCTTTTTAAAAGCGTGAGCAAGTGGCTGAGTTACATAAAAAAAGCAGAGCTGGTAGTTACTGACTCTTTCCATTGCACCGTTTTTTCAATTCTATTCAGAAAAAAATTTATTTGTATTGCAAATAAACACAGAGGGGTTACGCGTCTTGAAAATCTGCTGAAATTAATTCATCTCGAAAACCGGTTGATTTTTGATATATCCGGGCTTAATGAAAGCTTGTTGGAAGCCGGTATTGATTACCAGAACGTTGAAAACCTGTTATCTGAAGAAAAAAATAAATCCATTAGTTTCTTGAAAAATGCCTTGCAGCAATGAAACCGAAATAAGTACCTGTTTAACTTGGAAGAATATGCGCTTTACAAATCAGTTTTTAATTACCAAACAGCCATGCCCGCACTCATTTCCGGGAAAACAAATTTATTTAGCCGATTACAAATTGTATTACCACCCATCACTCCCTTTGGCTGTATCTGAAAATTCAGATTTAAAGATTGTTATTGCAGGCAATTTATATGATTATCAAAATCCGAAATGGGGAAATCAGAAAATTGCTGAAAGCCTGCTGAAAGAGAATGAAAATTTTGAACAAACATTAAAAGCAACTTATAAATACAGTGGTGAATTTATTTTGTTTTTTCTAAAAAAAACAGAAGGCGAACTGAAAGTTTTTTCAGATGCAACCGGACAGATAGAACTTTTTTTTTCAATATTGCCAAAAGGGGAGGTAGTGGCTGCCACCAGCTATCGTTTAGTAGAATTGACTGTACCGTTAAAAAAAGACACCTCAGTTGAAGCTACAGAGTTTTTCAACTCGGAGGCATTTAAAAATAAACGAACATTTGTTGGACAAGATACTTTCTATGAAAATTTAAAAAGGTTGATTGCCAATCATTATCTCGATTTGAAAACCGGGGAGACAGTAAGGTTTTTTCCAAAAGAACAAAAAAGAAAAACAACGCTGAAAGAAGCCGCCGGTAAAAGTGCTGTTATGCTAAAAGGATATGTTGAAGCTGCTGCAAACAGGCATAAATTATTAATTCCGGTTACCGCTGGCTGGGATAGTCGGGTTTTGCTCGCCGCGTCAAAAGAGGTTACAGAAAAAAGTATTTATTATGTGTATCACATGGAAAACAATACGGCCAACTACGATATAGAAATTCCGCAAAAGCTTTTTCAAAAATTGAATATCCCTTTTCGGGTATTTGAACAAAAAATTCCCACTCCTGAAGAAAAGGAAAAGCTGATACAAAACGCTGAATCAGACATTCTTTTTCCAAACTACCGTGTGGGGCAAAGAATAGAAGAAATTCATAAAAAATACCCCGGTTATTTAACGCTGAATGGCAATATCAGCGAAATTATACGCCTTCACTTTGACGATGTTTTTTTTCTGTCGCCCAAAAAAATTGCCTACATTCAAAATTACCCCGGATTAAATTATGCCTTAACACGTTATGAGAAATGGTTCGAATTAAATAAGAACGAATTTGAAAAATACGGCTACAGTGTTTTAGATATGTTGTACTGGGAAGAAAACTGCTCAAACTGGGTCGCTAAATTTAAGGCAGAATTTCGAGCTTATGGCTTCGAAATTTTTTCTCCTTTTAATTCCCGCGAATTAATTCTTACCCTTTATGGTCTGCCAAAGAAATACAGAAGAAAACAAAATCCGGTTGTGTATAAAAAAATGATTGAAATGCTTTGGCCCGATGTTTTGCAGGTTCCGGTTAATCCTGGTTTCAAAAAAATAGCGATGAGGATTACCCAATATTTAGGTATATTCCCAATATTTAGAAATTTGAAATTATGGTGGAATTTATTCAAAGGCAGAAAACGATGGTGAATCCGATAATTTATTTTTTCAGATATGTTTTAATAGAGTTATTAAGTTTTTTCAAAATGTCATTTACATCAGAAGAAGTTTCAAACCCAATAACAATTGACATAAAAACAATTGTAAAAAGTAAACTTCTCAAAAGTATGTCCCAGACTAAATCGAACTCTGGGATAAGTTTTACGGTAAAATATGCTATTATCCAGGAAATGATTACGAACCAAAATTGAATAACAAAAGGTTGCATTTTAAATTTTATATATAAAAACAAATACCGAAATAAATTACTTGCGCTAAATGAAATTGCAACTGCTGCTCCTGCTCCAGAAATCCCCCAATTAGGTATAAATAAGTACATTGCAATAAAGAATATCGCGATCTGAATCAACAAAAACCATAACGACATTCTGAAGTATTTTGAATAACCAATAATTAACGCATTTACTCCAGTTGTCATATCTATAAGGGCTCCAATTCCAATAAAAAAAATTACCCACTTTCCTGTTTCATAATTTTCTCCAAGAATAACTAAAATATTGTCGATGTTAATCCAAATTCCCCCAAATAAAAATGCTGCAATTATAAATTGATTCAGGCAACTACGCTTATAGATATCTAAAATATAATCAACGTCATTACGTTTCCACGCATCGGCAATAAGTGTTCCCGAAATACGCAGTAATGAGCGCGATGGTAATAGCACAAGCATTCCAAAAAATGAAGCAATAGTATATATACCGGTAGAACTTAATCCCAAATAATAATTAACTAAGATCTTATCAACATTGAATATAACGTGACCTCCTATACCAGTAAGAATACTAAAAAATGCCACACTAATCATTTCATCTTTTAGTTTTTTGTCTATAAAATTCAATTTGGGTTTTAAATCAATCTCGCCTTTTAACAACAAATAAAAAAAAATGATAGCTCCCTTAGCACTTACTGCTCCAGCATAACATATTATCAATTGATGAAGATTGATTAAACCAAAAATAAATAAAATAACAACTGAAAAAATTAATAAACGTTGCAAAAATTCAATTAGAAAAGTACCAAAAACAGCGTCATAAAGTAGCTTATTAAAGCTATCAAGTGCATTAAACAAAAGGGTAAAAAAAGTTAATGGAATAAGTAACCAAACATACTCTGAAAACAAGCTGGATTTCTCAATATTGTTTTTAATCAACCAGGGAGATATAATAAAAAATGTTACTAAAAATAATACAAATCCAATCAACATTACAATAAAGGCAAGAAACAAATAACCATTATGGCCACTTACTTTATTGCGAAAATAAGGGAATAAACGCGCTGTTATCCCATTGAACCCCATTGAAAAAAATTGAGCAAAAAGAACTGACCATGCAACGAGCAATCCAAACAACCCGATTGTATCGGTACTTAAATAATTGGGGAAAAGATAAGCTGTTGTTACAAAACCAAAGGCCACGCCCAAATAGGACCATATGCCTCCTTTTATGCTTTGTTTAATGATTATTCCCATTTATGCTGCCAGATTTTTTTTTATCCCTATTTTTGTTCAAATCAATTTTAGGGAAAAAAATTTTATGGCAAAGATAAACGGCTTCAGCAATATTTTTATTAATCTGGGAATAATCCTGTTTTTTGTTGCACTTAGTTATGCATACATGGCACCCTTGCTTGAAGGGAAAATGCTTCGCATGGACGATATTGATCATTGGAAAGGGATGTCTAAGGAACTGGTTGACTACCGCGAAGAAACCGGCGAAGAAGCTGTATGGACCAACAGCATGTTTGGCGGCATGCCAGGTTACATGATTTCGGTGATTTATCCCGGAAATTTAGGCCGCTACATTACAGATCCCATCCGGAGAACCTTTTCAACAGCTTCATATCTAATTTTATATCTTATTGGCTTTTTTGTTCTGCTCAGAAGCCTGAAAGTGAACCGGTGGCTGAGTGTGGCAGGCGCAGTGGCATTTGCCTTTTCATCCTATTTTCTGATTATTCTTGGAGCCGGCCACATGTCGAAAGCGAATGCCATTGCCTGGCTGGCGCCCACAATTGCCGGAGTGTTGCTGGCTTTCAGAGGAAAGCCGCTGGCGGGAACATTACTTTTTGCAGCCGCATTTTCCATCGAACTGCTCTCAGGGCACCTGCAGATTACCTACTACGGATTTTTGATGATTGCCATTCTGGGTTTGGTTGAACTGATTTTTGCCATTCGCGAAAAAACATTGCCTGCTTTTTTCAAAGTTTTTTTGTTTTTACTGGCAGGAGCAATTTTGGCTGTAGGGATGAACTTTTCCAGACTTTACACTTCCTGGGAATACTCCAAAGACACCATCCGCGGACCATCGGAGCTGACATCGGACAATGAAAACAAAACCAGCGGTTTGGACAAAGATTACGTAGTACAATGGAGCTATGGCATCGACGAAACTTTTACATTGCTCATTCCCAACTTTAAAGGCGGTGGTAGTCTTGTAAATCCGGGTGTCGATTCAGAAAGTTACCGGGCTTTGCAAAGTCAGGGAGTGCAAAACCCACGGCAAACTATTCAGGCGGTGAGCATGTATCATGGCGATCAACCCGGAACTTCGGGACCGGTTTATGTAGGCGCTATTGTAGTTTTTCTGTTTGTGCTGGGTTTATTTGTAGTAAAAGGCCGGATGAAATGGTGGCTGGTTTCGGCAACTATAGTTTCCATCGTACTTTCGTGGGGAGGGAACGTCATGGGACTCACCAGTTTTCTGCTCGACTACCTGCCGTTGTATAACAAATTCAGAGCGCCCAGCATGACGCTGGTAATTACCGAATTTACCATGCCGCTTCTGGGGATTATTGCGTTAAACGATATTATTGCAGGAAAAGTGGATAAAAAAATCTGGCTGAACGGGTTAAAGTGGTCGGTAATTGTAACGGGCGGACTTTCGTTGCTTTTTGCCATTCTTCCGGGAATTTCCGGTAGTTTTACCAATGCCACCGATGCCATGCGTTTTCCCGACTGGCTGATGGATAGTGTGATTGCCGACCGCAAAAGCATGTTACGCACAGATGCCTTCCGTTCGTTCCTTTTTACTGCGCTGGCTGCCGGTGCTCTGTATCTGTGGCACATCAAAAAAATAAAAACAACACCGTTTATTGCCATTCTGGGAGTTTTGATTTTAATTGACTTGTGGACAGTAGATAAACGCTACCTCAACAACGATCACTTTGTGCCGGCACGGCAGGCTGAAAATCCATTCCCGATGACTCCGGCTGACCAGGCCATTTTAGCTGATAACGATTTGTACTACCGCGTTCTGCCGTTGCAAAATCCTTTTCAGGATGCAAGGGCATCGTATTACCACAAGAATGTGGGCGGTTATCACGCGGCTAAACTGCGCCGTTACCAGGAACTTATCGACCACCACCTTCAACCCGAAATGCAAAAAATGGTAGCCGGATTGCAGGCCGGTTCTCCAATCGATTCAACGTTCCAACAACTTTCAGCGATAAATATGCTGAATACACGTTACATCATTTTCGATTTGAACCAGGCGCCTGTTCGTAATCCGCATCCGTTGGGAAATGCCTGGTTTGTGTCCGATTTTAAAATGGTGGGAAACGCCGACGATGAAATCAAAGCCATGGAAAGTTTCAATCCGGCCGAGACAGCCATTGTTGATCAGCGGTTTATTAAGCATGTGCAGGGAATTACGGTGGCCAAAGACCGGGCGGGCAAAATTGAACTGACAGAATATCAGCCCAATTCCCTGAAATATGATTTTAACGCTACAAACGATCAGTTCACCGTTTTCTCTGACATTTATTACGACAAAGGATGGAACGCGTACATTGACGGCGACCCGGTTCCCCATTTCAGGGTGAATTATGTGTTGCGTGCTATGATTGTTCCGGCCGGGCAGCACACCATTGAATTTAAATTCGAACCGAAATCCTATTACACCGGAAACAAAGTGTCGCTGGCCAGTTCGCTGCTGCTGATACTCGCCATTGCCGGTTACGGTTTTATGCAATCCAGGAAACGAAAAGTTCAACCCGAAAAATGAGAACGGGGATGAAATCGCGTTTGCCGGCCGGTTTTTTCCAGCGTGATGTTTTGGAAGTTGCCCCCGAATTGCTTGGAAAAATTCTTGTGCGAAGATTTGACAACGGACAACTTTCAAAATTTATCATTACCGAAGTAGAAGCATATAGCGGTGATGGCGACCGTGCCTGCCACGCCAGCAAAGGTAAAACGCCGCGTACCGAAGTGATGTTTCGCGAGGGCGGTTTGGTTTACGTTTATCTGGTTTACGGCATTCACTGGCTGCTGAATATTGTTACCGGAAAAGAGGGAGATGCCTCCGCCGTTTTAATTCGCGGATTGCAAGGCATTAACGGACCGGGGCGGGTTGGAAAAGCCCTTCAGCTCGACAAATCGTTTTACGGTGAAAACCTGTTCACTTCATACAAAATCTGGATTGAAAACTCAGAAGAAAAGGTGGAATTTACCACTTCGCCCCGAATAGGAATTCATTATGCCGGAGAGCCATGGGTTAGCAAATCGTGGAGGTATTTGCTTATCTTCCCAGAATAAACCGGTCGTAAATCCAGAGAAAGACCACCGCGCCAACAGCCACACCGGCGTAAACTATCCAGATATCAGACGGATTATAATTTTCCCATAAAAACTGCGAAAGCTCTGTGGTGGTCATGTTCATTTTTTCAGCCGCCGCCGCAATAAAATCATTTTTACTGAATGTGTCGGAAATTTCGGGGACAGATAAGCCACGTTGGGCAACCTCTTGTTTCAATAAATAAATATCGTCGGCAATGCGCTCGTAAACCCCGCCCGAAAGCCAACCCGCCAGCTGGTGCCCGGCGGCAATTGGCAAAAAAGATGTTCCCATATAAAGCGCTTTTTTATCTTCGGGGGCAATGCGCCCTACATATTCTGTAAATTTGGGTGAACTGGCCATTTCGCCTAACGCAAATACAAGTATTCCCAACAAAATCAGCCAGCTGTTCTGATTCGAAAACATCAGGCTTAAACCACCTGCCAGGACCAAAATGCCACCCATCATGGCAGCCAGCGGACGAAAACGCATTACAAATGCTGAAATAACCAACTGAAATACAATAATAAAAAAGGCATCCATGCTCCCAAGTGTCACTGCGGTAATGGTTCCCTCGGGCGTTCCAATCGACTCGGCGAGCCACGGCCAAACGGCATAAATCCCGTCGTAAAGCGGTGACGTATCCACCCATTGGTCCACAAAAACCGGGAACGAATAATACAACTGGTTAAATGCCGTCCAGAAAAGAATCATAATAATCAGAAACAGCACATATTTCCAGTTTTGAAGGGTTATCCAGATATTTACAAATGCATTACCAATGCTTTTTAACAGTGATGATCCTTTTTCCTTAGTTACCGGTTCACGAAAGAAAAACGCAGTTATTAAGTAATTAATTCCCATGGTTACAATGGACATGTAGAACACAAAATCCCACGATTTTTGCATGAGTACACCGGCAATAAAAGGCCCGACAAATCCGCCGATATTCACCATCATATAAAAAATTCCAAATCCGATAGAGGAAGTTTCATCAGTTGTGTTCCGGGCAATCATCGCCGAAATGATGGGCTTGAACAATGCCCCGCCAATGCAGGTCCAAATGAAAGCAAAAAACATCCAGCCGAATGTTTCGAAACTGCCAATCATATAAAATCCGGTAATATAAACGGTAAACGAAAGAAACAGGATACGTTTGTAGCCCACTTTGTCGGCGATGGCGCCGGTTATTACCGGCAAAAAATAGAGCAACATGGAACCGGTTCCCATGATCACACCTTTTTGTGCCTGTGTAAGCCCCAGTGCCCCGGTATCTTTTGAGTTGACCAGATAAAGGGCAAATGCCATATAAAAACCATACCATGCCCAACGCTCAAACAATTCAATAACATTCGATGCCCAAAATGTGGTGTTATATTTTTTAATAACCGTTACGAACCCCATTGCAATTCATTTAAAAAATTAAAGCGCGCAAGGTAACGATTCGGGCAAAAAGAAACAAGGTAAATCAGAGCGGAGCAAAGGAATTTGTTCCCCTGAAAATCAGGAATCTGAATTTAGAATTACGACAATTTAAAATCTTCAAGGAATATGGTCATCAAAATTATGATCATAATCGTTAAAAATAACATAATAAAGAAACCGATTACACCAATCTGGAATCCTTTTTTAACCTTTTCAGACCGGGTAGCAGATATAAGGTATTTAATGGAATTTAATAGGTTTTCGGGCGCTTTTTCATTTTTTACGATATAATCGGCAGCACCCATTTTCATTATATTAACCGCTACTTCTACATCGTTTTGTCCGCTTAAAAATATAAAATCAATTTCGGGATGGTCCAATTGAACTTTTTTCATTAATTCCAGACCTGTTATACCCTCAAAGGAATAATCCAAAACTATTATATCCGGCTTATGATGAACAGCTTTGAGACACTCCTCTCCATTCTTAAATGTTTTAATACTGGTAAACTTTTTCTGCCCGAGGTAACCCACAATCATATCTTTGTAGATAACACTGTCCTGAACAACGTAGATAAGCGGATTTTTTGTTTTTTGCATAGTAGCTGATTAATTATTGCGCTTATAAAAATACCACATTTTTTTTCAGAAATCAAACATACTGAAAATTATAATTGTACACTTCAAAATTTAAAAAAATATCATTTCCCGATAAAAATCCCAACCGGTAATTGCTGTTATCTGCCGGGTTGCATCGAACCGGGAGTCATGCCTCCCGGCTGAAACATATCGTTTTGTTGCTGATCGGTATTAAACTGCTGTTCGCGTTCCTGCCTTGCTTTTTCTTCAGCTTCTTTTCTGAGCTGCTCTTCCAGCTCTTTATCTCTGATATCTTTGGTGAAAGTAGGATCAGGCTTTAAATCCCAACTTAAATTGTTGTCCCAGTTCGATCTTATTTTTATCACTTCATTAATGTAGGCAACCCTTTCAGGCTGAAATTTATCCTGGTAGCTTCCGGTGTTCCATTTACCATCGCCGTTTTCATCATAAATTACTTTCACTTTGTATTTCTCCGGTGCCAGATACCCGAAAACCACCGTACCGTTCTCATTCACTATTTTCTCCTGCAAAACTTTTTCAGCATCGGTATTTTCAAGCAACTGTACCACAACCTGAGATTCAACACCCGTCAATTCCAGGTTTATGGTTCCGTAATAATCCTGGGGTCGCGTTTTAAATGTGGCAGCCAATTTTTTGCTCGAAATGCCGTAAATGTTTATACATGCGGCCGAATCAATTTCAAGCGTATAGCTTGTTTCACTCTCCCACGGAAACGCAATCCGATAGGTCCGCCATGCCAGCGAATCCTGAATAAAATTAAACCGAAGCGATGTTTTCAGCGTATCGTCAGCCAAATAGAGGGATATGGCAGCAGGGTCGAGGTATTTCACCGGATGGGGCGAAGTGAGTAAAATGTCTCTATTTAAATCGAAAGCTGAACTGCTCACATTAGTGGTCCAGTTAAACTGGGGAACCGGTGGCGGCCCCTCTTCCTCTTCTTCGCGCGCTCTTCTTCTCGATCGTCTTGTATCGCCTTCCCTTTCAGTGAACTGCATGTCAACGGTATCTTTGTGCACATAAAGCTGTCCCAGCGAATCGAGTTGAAAATAAGAAAGCTCCATCC
>CAZXHP010000115.1:0-12153 GCA_964639655.1 uncultured Mariniphaga sp. | reverse complement strand
TTATTTTAATCCATGCCATTATCGCATGGACTACCTGGTCAGCAAAAAAATAAATCCCCGCTTATTTTTTCCTACGGCAATCCCTAATTTAGCTCGCCTATTTTTTGTAAACCAGTAAAATACCAAAAGCCTGTGTTGAAAACCGAGCAAATAAATTCACAGCGGAACCCTGCCCTCCCCGACTACCCTGAGCGAAATACAGCAAGAGGAGAAATAAATGAAAAGATGCCGGGGATTGATAATGTTTCCGGTGTGAAGAATGTTGTGGAGGTTTGGATGACAACAACAGGGTTATTTGCAAACAAAATAAATTCAACACAATGAAACCGGTGAACATTACCTTAACCATAATTTCGTTATTCTTTTTAGTTAACTGCAGTTCAATGGGGTTCGCTCCGCATAAAGAAACAACAGAAACCGCAAAACAAATAAAAGAACAAAAGACAAACTCAAAATCCACCGTCTCAAAGTCAACGATGTGCCGGGAGTGTTTTGTTGTACCAAAACCGGGAAGTCACAGAGACTTAAGAAAGGGATATTATTTTGATCATGAAGAAAACAGGTGTAAAGTATTCTGGTATTCCACGGGTGCCGGTTGTATTCCACCTCCTTTCAAAAGTTTTGAAGAGTGTATAGAATGTTGCGGAGGATCGGTTTTTAATCGGAAAGATTGATTTGTAGATAGAATTAAAAACACTTGCGCTAACAAACAGGACTCTGGGCGGTCTGCAATGCCTGTTTTGCAGGAATTTTTCAAAGTACTTAACGACAGTTTTATGTTTGGTTTATGTTGAATATTGCGGAAAAGTTAAATGATGACGCAACTAAAATGAATTAAATGGCCTAACTGTTCAAACGAAAATAAAATCACCTATGAAAAGTTTTAACCGACTTTTACCATTTATTTTGGCGGTCACTTTTTTTATTATTTCATAAGAAAAAGACAATTTCCCTGCTGAATTTAAGGGAGAACTGGAATACGAAGTACATAGTTCAGATATTAATAGGAATTGTATTTCTATATTTTTTCAAAAGATAACATTACATATTCTTTGGGATACGATAAAATTGTTAAATTAAAAATTGAATAATAAAACTCAGTCGCTAATCGAATAGATAGCCGATGAACCGTTAATCGCCAATGCACATCACCCGAAAGCTTTCGGAGCGGAAAAGTGCGTACAGGCCTTCCCAAAACAAAAAAACAGGAGCATTAAAATCCGGCAAAATTGCTATCCGGCATGTGGTTGTTGCAGCACAAACAGCGGTCGTTGCAATACAGTCAGAGGTTATTGCGATGCATTCAGCACATGTTGCGACGCATTCAGCGGTCGTTGCAGCACAAACAGCGAACGTTGCAATACAGTCAGAGGGTGTTGCAATACAAACAGCGGGTGTTGCAACACAGTCAGCGGGCGTTGCAATATAAACAAAGGGCGTTGCAATACAGTCAGCGGATGTTGCAGTAAAGTCAGCAGGCGTTGCAGTACAGCGGAAAATCCCGAATTGCACCGGTAAAAAGTAATGCACACGCACTGCTTGTTACAGGCAAGCATATAAAAAAGGTAAGGCGCTACTTTTAGTCCGGAATGAGAACCAACGAGCCCGAAAATTTTTGGCGGGCACTAAAATTTTTACCTGAAATTTTGTTGAATACCGCCTGCTATCCCTATATTTGAACCACTTTCTGTTAAAAATTTGTAGTATGAAACTCAAAAGCCTGACCGGTTATTCCATCCTCGGACTTGCAGCGTTAACCACCTTTTCTTTTTCGGGTTGTCGGGAAAAAGTTCCGGAAGAACTGCCCAACATTCTGTGGCTCACCAGCGAAGACAACAGTCCGTTGCTGGGGTGTTACGGCGATGCATTTGCCACCACACCCAACCTCGACCGGCTGGCGTCCGAAGGATTTTTATACACGCACGCCTATGCCAACGCCCCGGTTTGCGCGCCGGCACGGAATACGATTATTACGGGCATTTATGCCAGTTCGGGAGGAAATCAGCACATGCGCAGTTCCTATCCAAAATCGGATGTAGTGAAAACCTATCCTGAATTTTTGCGCGAGGCCGGCTATTACTGTACCAACAATGTAAAAACCGATTACAATACCGAATCGATCGATCCGAACCAAATCTGGGACGAAAGCAGCCGCGATGCCCATTACAAAAACCGGGCGCCGGGTCAACCTTTCTTTGCGGTTTTTAACACCACCATTTCGCACGAAAGCTGTTTGCACGATTCTATTCCCGATGAACAGCTCCGGCACAGTCCCGGCGAAGTGCCCATTCCGCCTCATCATCCGGCAACTCCGGCCATGAAACACGACTGGGCGCAATACTACGACAAGGTGGAAGATATGGATGCCTGGGTTGGTGAAAAACTGCAGGAACTCGAAGATGCCGGCCTTGCAGAAAATACCATTGTGTTTTATTACGGCGACCACGGTGGCGTGGTGGCACGCAGCAAACGGTATGTTTACGAAACCGGAACGCGTGTCCCGTTCATCCTACGCGTTCCCGAAAAATACAAACACCTTTTCCCGGAAAAGGAACCTGGATCGAAAGTGGACCGACTCATCAGTTTTGTGGATTTGGCCCCCACCCTGCTCAGTATTGCTGGTATTGAAATACCGGAGTTTTTGCAGGGAAACGCTTTCCTGGGCAACCAAAAAACCGAAGACCCGCAATATGCTTACATGTTCAGGGGAAGAATGGATGAACGTTACGACATGTGCCGGGCAGTGCGCGACCACAAATACCGGTACATCCGCAATTACATGCCTTACCGCATTTACGGCCAGCACCTGGAATATCTGTGGCGGGCGCCTTCCATTCGCTCGTGGGAGCAGGCCTACCTGAACGGAGAATGCAACGCAACGCAAAGTATTTTCTGGGAAACCAAGCCGGCGGAAGAGTTGTACGACACGGAAAACGACCCGTGGGAAGTGAATAATCTCGCGGAAGATCCGGCGTATGCCGATGTGCTGGAACGAATGCGGGGCGCCAACCGGGAGTGGGTGATCCGGATAAAAGACACTGGTTTTATTCCCGAAGCCGACCGCGTGGACCGTGCCGGAGAAATGCCCATGTACGATTACATGCGCTCGGGCAACATCGACCTGGAACCCATTATCGATGCCGCAGAAACGGCCACACTCGGAAAGGTGGAAAACCTGCATGTTTTGCAAACGTACCTGAAAAGTGAGGAAAGTGCCGTCCGCTACTGGGGGGCCACCGGGTTACTCCTGTTGGGAGACGAAGCTGCACCTGCAAAAGATGCCCTGCTGGCTGTTTTAAACGATAATTCGGCCAACGTGGTTACCGTAGCTGCCGAAGCCCTTTACAACCTGGGCGAAAAAGAGGCGGCAAAAAAAGCGTTGCTTGCGGTACTGGAAAACCCCAACGAATTTGCCCGTGCCCATGCCCTGAACGCCATCGACTGTATTGAAGAGAAAAGTCGGGATTTGACCGAGGGTGTGGTCAACATGATAAAATCTTCGTCTGAAATGACACGTAACAGTTACGATATGAGGGCTGCCAGATGGCTGGTGGAAAAATGGGAATTAAATCCGGCTGATTATAATTTCGAATTCGGGTGGTAAAGCCCTCTACCAGTCGTCGTAAACGGTAAAAACCAGGCTGGTTTCAAAATCTCCGGCGCCCAGGGTAAGTGAAAAACCGTTTAATTTCAACGCAAGTGGAATCTGAACGATTTCTCCTCTTCCGCGAAAAAAGTAGGCAGGATTGTTGGTTATCTGCCGGAAATTTTCCCCGTCGCTGATATTCGGATTGCCTGGGTGATTATACCTTGAGCCGCTGCCGGTCCGGCGGGTTTCCAGAACCAGGGCATCGTTCCATTCCATGTTTTGTTTATGAAGAAATACCCGCCACTTTTCGTTCGGATTTTTTCCTTTATTCAACTGGTCGTCATACAATACAGAAACATAAACTACAGATTGGGTTTCCAGCGCAGTTGAATAATCAGTTCCGGCCTCGCTGATTGCCGGCAGATTTTCGTTCATATAAACATCTCCCTCGATTTGCACCACCAGTTGCTGGCCACTCAGCATGCAGGGAAGAAAAACAAAGCCAACTAATTTCAATACCTGTTTTATCATTTTAGTTTAATTATCGGTTAACGTATAAAGCACAACAAAACTGGTTTCGCCAGCGGATTCTATTGCGGTGTAGTCAGCAATCTCAATCGCGAGGGTAATCTGATGACCCGACCCGACTCCGTCGCCCGTATAACAGTTACCGATTCCGGAAATAACAGGTCGCGGCTGATTCGAAAGTTCAATTCGTCCGGCAGTTTGCCCGGGCGAGCCACCGCCGTTGCCGGAAAATTCAGAAGCTTCAAGAAAAAGTTTTATGCCCCGCGGTACAACACCCTGAGCAACTTCTGCCGTTATCGACCTTGAATTTTGAGTTGCAGGCAGTGCAGAAGAATAGTTCAGCCACAACGAATTGTCGGTGGAATGTTCAACAGTGGGCGCGTTGCCTGACTCCGAATCCGGTAAAACGGTGAACTGAACACGGTTATCTCCATCGGGCTCGATATCAACCAGGGCCACCTCGGGTAAGGTAAAAAAAACCGAAACCTGTCCGGTTTCCCACTGCCCGAAAGTAATTAGGGGAAACAGTACAAAAAACAACCAGGAACCGTATTTCATATCCATATTTTTTATTTTTTAATCATTTTCAACCGGAACATACCCTTCGTTTTCAAATTTAACGACAAAAGGATTTTTGTAAATTTTTTTAAGCCTTTGCTGCTCGTTTTCGGCTTCATTTTTTGTTCCGAACTTGCCAATAAAATATTTGTACAAGTTATCAATTTGTTTTTCAAAATCATAAGGCGCCTCATCGAAATAGCCGGCGTTTTTTGAAATTTTATTTTCGAAAGCCCCCACCTGCACCGAATAGAAAACCTCCGGATACTGTTCAGCCGTTTTCACATTGTCCGTTTCTTCCGGGTTGGATGCTTTTGTAACGTTGTTCAACCGGTTCAGGGGCCGGAGGTTATTGTTTTCCGGGTTAAAAATAATTTTTCGTTCTTTTTGTTTCAACTGAACAGAAAGATTTTGACGCTGCCCGGGCTGAAGGTAAATTCGAGTTACCGGCTCTTCCACCTCATAGCCATTTGGCAAGCTGTTGGTATAAATTCTGAATGTCCATTCGCCCGGCCGTACCAGCGGAAAAGAAAAATCGCCGTTTTCGCCGGTGGTAATCCTGAATTGCTCCCGCTCATTTTTCAGTTCGATAATAATATTTTGCAGGTTAACCTTTTCTTTTTTCAGAGCAGCCGCACGCTCTTCCGGCACTTCAAATTTGCCGGATAGCTTTGCTCCTTTTGTAATTTTAAAATGAAGTTCAGCCACCTTGTCTTCCAGAATTTCCACTTCAAAATGATCGGCAATTTCGGGAATCTCGTCGATGGCGAGCGCCGATTTATCTACAAATAACAAATGGCGGCCGGTGGGCACCCCTACAAAACTGAACGCGCCGTTGCGGTCGGTAATCGCCGTTTTATTCCTGAAAGAAATCACGATACCTTCGGCTGGCTCCCCGTCTTCGCGGGTTATTCGGCCTTTGAGATCGCCTGCCTCTACTACTTTTTTCAGCGGTATTCCCAGACGATATGCGTAATTTACAGAAAATGTAAGTTCGGGATTTTCGGTTTCCTGCCTGAACAGGGTGTAAAAACTGCGCAAAGAAAACTTGTGTTTCGTTCCCGGAGTAAAATCGATGTTCAACTGCATAAGGTTGCGGTTGCGGTAATAATCTTCGATGTTGTAGGCATTCTGCACATGAAAATTGGCCCGCAAATTTTTTGCCACCTGGCTTACCACCGACATGCCGGCCATCAGGTTTTGCTGTTCGCCGGAAATAAACCGGTTGATATTCGTCCAGCTTCCAAACAGCCTCACTGCATGATTTGGATTAAACCGGTACGCCATATTCAGCGATCCGCGGTACATGTTCTGCCGGTTTTGACCCGATTCCAGCAAAAAATTCGTGGTTTCGCCATATTCCCCCGAAATATTGTATTCGAACCGTTTAAACCTGTGACTGAACTGCGTATTCATTGAATTGGTTTTATAATGAAATTTATCGGACACCAGCCGGTCTTTCCGTTCGTACTGACGCCAGAAAAGTTTCAGGTAAGCCCGCGGCGCCGGCTTATAGTTCAGCATAGACTGGAATGACCTGGAATAGGGAGCAGTTACAAAAAACGTGTCGAGTTGGGCATTGATAAAATCTTCTTTGGCATAAAACCCCAGGCTCAGTTTGGGAGTCAGGTTGGCCGAGAAATTTCCGGAATAAAAAGTGGAATTCGAAAAATAGCCGGGATAATTTTTCCCGGTATAATAATAATTCCCCGCGAGATTAAAAATGGAAAACTGCGAACTGAAATTGGCACGGACTGCGTTATCCCATACATTCTGAAACCGTCCGCGTGAAATTTCCAGTTCAACGGACGTGCGTTCGAACGGCTGAAAATGGGAATTTAAACTGGCGAGCTGCGCCAAATCGGGAACGGCAGCCATTTGTTTTGAAATAAAATAAAGTGCCATTCCGTTTTTGTCATTAAAATCAACCCCGGCAAAAGTTGCCAGTTCATTTCTGATCTCCCGGTAAAACCTGGGCTTTACAAACAGAAATCCAAAATTTATTCCGTTGTTAAAAATAACTTTGCCTTCGGTGCCAAGTCCAAAACGCGACGATTCGGTTAACGGAGTGAACGCAAACGCCTTTTCCCCTGCAAACAATTCGAGGTTTTTATGGGCATATGAAACGTAATACTGGTCGTACATTCCGAGAAAACTCAGGTTGTTGTTATTCGGACCGCGTGCCAGAAATCCGAGGCGATGTTTACCTTCCGGATCGAGCGAACCGCTGCCCGAAAGTTCGAACTGCCACGCCTGTTCGTAACTGCCTTTTTGATTGGAAGCCAGATAAGTGGTTGAAAACTCTGCCGGAAACCGGAAATATAAATCCTGTTTTTTTTCTCTAACCGGAAAAATTGAATACGATTCGAATATGCTTTCCTTTACTTCTCCTGAAACCAAAGCCCTGACGGTAAAATAAGTTTTTGATGTCTCAGTGAGCTCTTTCGATGAAGGATTTACGGCAAAAAAACGTACCGATTGACCGGGCTCGATTTGAATTTCCGGTTTTCCGTCAATCTCGCAATTCCGGGTTTCCAGATAAACCTTTTTTACGGTGTTTCCGAGGTTTCGCATTAAAAACTCAGCGTGCAGTTGCTCGCCTGCTTTTATATACCCGGGCGATTCTACCAGGTGCATTTCAATCTTCTCCACCTCTCCCACCGTTAAATAAACCGACAGTGAATCCAGAACCTCTCCCGACCGGGAACCGGTTGCCAACAAACTGGCCTCCACTTTACCAACCGGCTGAAACGAAGGTATTTGTACCGAAAAAATTAAAAATTGCCTTTCACCGGGCTTCAATTCAATCTTTTGGGAAGACAGAATGAGTTTCCATCCTTCCGGCACTTTCATGGCAGCATTAACGGACGTTCTGTCTTCTGTTTTATTTTCTGCAAAAAAAGCAAGATTAACAATTTGACCAGGTAAAACATTAACCGTTGACTGGGTTGAACAAAGTTCGACAACCTGAACGGATTGACCGGACAAACCGAAGGCAGGGAGGGTTAAAAAGGCAATTATGGCAAGCAGCCTGGAGGGCATTATTCTAATTCAAACGAAACATTGGTTCCAAAAACATGGTCGTCATCGCAATCGGCTACCAAAACACCATTGTAGTTTCCGGGTTTAATTCCTTCGAGCCGCAGTGTTATCATTACCGAAGTGCCGGGGAAAGTTTTTCGCTTTTCTGCTTTTACTATTCCGAGCGAATTACCTGCTTCATCGAACAACTCCAGCGCAAGTTCGGGCCTGAGCAACCGTTCACCCGTATTTTCCAATGCTACATGCAATAAGGTTGTTTGTTCCTCTTTTCCGAGCTCCATTCCCAGAAAATGAATATCGCTGGTTCCTGTTTCGCCGATATTTGTTACAATCTGCACCGCATAACGAATAGCTGTATTAATGGTCACCCCGCCCGAATGACCTGTTGTGTCGGGCGGAACAATACCCTCCACCATAATTACGCTCCAGTATGTCCCGGAAAGGGACTCGCCGGGCACATTCACTTCAAAATTTACGGTGGCGGTTTCGTTGGGGCCCAGATCGAGCAACTCGGGATGAAAGGAAATCCAACCTGCATTTGACCGTTCAGAAGTACCGGCAGGATCGTGTTTGCTTTCGCCGGTATAAGAAAACCAGTAATCGCGCTGGTAAACTCTGACGCTCCTGTTTTTGTCCGAAACATTCTGAATCTGAATTGTGCTGCGGTACGATTCTCCGGGCAGCACCTGGTTTTCATGAGTCAGCCCGTTCAAAACAACAATATTTGCACCGGAAAGGAAAGGGATAAAAGCCAAAAGAATTCCCGATAAAAACAAACTCTTCAGCGTGGTATTATGATTCATATAAAAAGGCTTTTGGTAAAAAACGGTCAATAACGGGTGCTAAAATACAGTTCTTTGCGCAGAAAACAATAACGCCGAATTTGTTAATTGTGGTCGGTTAGCGTATATATAACCTGAAGGGCAGCTTGAGTTTGCGCCGGATTTTCGAAGTTTTCAATTTCGCTGCCCGCTTCGAGACGGTATGTAAGCAGGTGCCCGTTGTTGACTCCCCGCCCGGTAAAACAGCTTCCGATATTTGAAATCACTTCTGTCGGTTCTGTTGAAAGATAAACTTTTCCCGCCGGTGTTCCCAACTTTCCTCCACCCCCACCGGTTGCTGCTTTTGCCTCGACAACGAGACGCAACCCGGCCGGAATTTCCCCCTGAATTGCCGCTACTACTTTCCTGCGGTGGTTTTGCGAACGAATGATGGATGAATAGTTGATCCAGATTCCTTTATTCTGCTGAACATCTGATAAATTTATGGGATCACCTGCTTCACCGGGTGCAACAGGCATCAGATTAATTCCGCCAGATTCTTCGGAAACCAAACCCAAAAGTGCCACTTCGGGAATTTCAACATTTACCTTGTGTTCGGCCCGGCTGCTTTGTCCTTCTGCAATTAAAAAAGAAAAAACAACCAGGGAAAAAGATAAATATATGGCACTGCGAAACCTCATACCCAAAAATACTTAATTGAGTACTTCCGGGTTACAGAGAGACTCCCATTTTTCAGGTTAAAAATTCTGATTCGGTGCTACAAAAAAACTGATTGCAAAGAACTTTTTGTGAACAAAAAAGCAGACACTTCTGCCTGCTCTTTCTTATTGACTTTTAATTTTTTTTATTCTCCGGTTATTGTGAACATGACTGTTACATCGTAATCATCAGCAACGAGGTCTTCGTAACTGCTGTTGTCCATGTCAAGGGTATAGGTTAACTGATGTCCTTTTTCATAACCGCTTTCGGTATAACCGCTTCCTATGCCGGTTATCAGATTTTGTGCACTTGCCGACAAAGATATTTGTCCGGCTGCATTTCCAAGCGCTCCGTTACCGGTTGATACTCCGCTGGCTGCAAGGTTTAAGCTAACTCCCGACGGTAATGTACCATCCAATGCAGCGGTAATGTCCCGTGTTTGGTCGGAACCAACAATGGAAGTGTAATTTAACCAAAGGTCACTGTTTGTTGCACTGCCAAAATTAACGGCTTCACCAGCCTCCAATGCTGAAACATCGGGTTTAAGGGTTATGCTTGTTACTTCGCCGTCTGAACCTTCAACATCGACCAATGCAACTGTCGGGATTGAAATTTCAACAGCGTGACTTGCTTCATGGGTATCGTTGTTATCCTGTGCGGTAACAGCGTTTGACATTCCGAAAACTAAAACAAAACTTGCGATAACTAAAGATAAATTTTTCATGATTTTTGTGTTTTTTAATTTATAAAATTTTTTGTTTGTAATTCAATCTTCAAGCGTACCAAGCCATTGGCAACCGATGTGCCAAATTTCCAAAAACTTGATTACCAATATATTAAAACAAAAACAAGAATGCCAGACAGTTTCAAAATGGGACAGATGGTTTTTATATTGGAATATCACGTGCGATTAAAGGGAAAAAAGCGGGCAAATCCATACTTCATTCCTGAAGTTCTGTTGTTTCACTTTTTAAAAAACTGCAGATTTATTCGGAACAAGTTGAAATTTAAAATTTCAACAACACAAAGACAATAAAAGTAAACTTCAAACAATTTATTGTTTTTTAAACAAACACAGATTTTATCCGCAGCAAAACACTTAAATCACTCTATTTAAAACACTTCCAATTAGACAAAAAACTACCTGGCCGGAGAAAACAGATTTTTTTTTTTGGAGTTGGCAAACCATTTTGACACGACGTGTTTGACGAAACAGTGAATATGGTTATATTTAACGGTTTTTTGTATCAAAATAAATAGGAATAAATAGTACCTATCCAATTAAAACTTTTATTTGTTATGGAAAAGAATTCGAACAAAAGTGCTGTATCAAGGAGAGCTTTCCTTGGCACAACGGCTGCTGCAGCAGCAGGTTTAACAATTGTTCCGAGCCACGTGGTGGCCGGATTGGGACACAAGGCTCCCAGTGACAAACTCAACATTGTAGGTGTTGGTGTTGGAGGTATGGGTTTTGCTAACCTGAAAAACCTGGAATCTGAAAACATCGTTGGCCTGTGCGACGTGGATTGGAGATACACCGGAGGCAACGGCGTATTCGATCGTTATCCGAATGCCAAAAAGTACAAAGACTGGCGGAAGATGTACGATGAAATGGGTAATAATTTCGATGCGGTAGTAGTTGCCACAGCCGACCATACCCATGCTCTGGTTGCCGCTCATGCCATGACAATGGGGAAACACGTTTATGTGCAAAAACCATTGACCCATTCGGTTTACGAATCGCGGCTGTTAACCAAACTGGCAGACAAGCACCAGGTGGCCACTTCGATGGGTAACCAGGGTTCTTCGGGCGAAGGTGTAAACCTGACAACCGAATGGCTTGCCAACGGTGAAATTGGCGAAGTGACCAAAGTGGAAGCATTCACCGACCGTCCGATCTGGCCGCAGGGTTTGAATACACCCGAAGTCGGCCATTGGGTACCAGACACCCTCGACTGGGATTTGTTTGTCGGCCCGGCGAAAATGCGTCCGTTTAATGAAATTTACCACCCATGGAACTGGCGTGGCTGGTGGGATTATGGAACAGGAGCCCTTGGCGATATGGCTTGCCACATTCTTCACCCTGTTTTTGTAGGTCTTGAACTCGGATATCCGATTCATGCCCAGGGAAGTTCAAGTTTGTTGCTGAACGATTGCGCACCGGTTTCCGAGGTTGTAAAACTCACCTTCCCGGCCCGTTCACCAAAACGTGCATGGAAAGGCATGAGACGCAATGCGCAGTTACCCCAGGTCGATGTGCACTGGTACGACGGTGGAATCAAGTGGGATTTGCCCGAAGGATGGCCTGCCGGTAAAAATCCAAATGACAGGGGTGGTGGCGTAATCTTCCACGGAACAAAAGACACACTCGTTTGCGGATGTTATGGTGTAAATCCATGGCTGCTCTCAGGCAGAGTTCCCGATGCACCGAAATTCCGCCGCAGAATAGAAACCAGTCACGAAATGGATTGGGCGCGCGCCTGCAAAGAAAGCCCGGAAAACCGTGTTCCTACCGCTTCTGACTTCAGCGAGGCAGGTCCGTTCAACGAAATGGTGGTTATGGGTGTGCTGGCTGTTCGTTTGCAGTCGCTGAACAAAGTTCTGGACTGGGATGGTGAAAACATGCAATTTACCAACCTGACCGACGATGAAACCATCCGCACTGTTATTAAAGATGGGTTTGAAATTAAAGACGGTCACCCGACTTTTGCAAAAACCTGGACCGATCCGATTCCTGCAAAAGAATTTGCTGCTGAACTGATTAAGCATACCTACCGCAAACCATGGAGTTTGCCCGATATGCCGGCATAATAACAATACATTATTAATAAATGGGTGCTCTTTTCGGGGTGCCCATTTTTTTTACCGGAAAACCAGGGTCAACCTTGATAAAAACAGTTATTTTGTAATTGTTAACAAAAACAGGAAAAAAGGAACAATAATTTTTATCTATTT
>CAZXHP010000114.1:0-12170 GCA_964639655.1 uncultured Mariniphaga sp. | reverse complement strand
TTAATGTGAACAGACAAAAGTATCTTTTTTTAAACCATTAATGAAATAACAAGTAATCTGCTGAAAATGATTTAACTCAAATTAAGCATTTCGTAAAAAAAAGCTGCCCGGTTCACTTCGGACAGCTTTTAAATAGGTGTTAATCTAAACGATTAATAGAATTTTGTCCTTTCGTCTTTCACCTCGGCTTTTTCGCGGTGGGCATTGTATGCCTGCGAGGTGGCTCTGAAAGTCAGGTTTTGCGCCAGGCGTGTTTTTTCACTGGTTATATCCTGATTTTCTCCTTCATTTACGGTTATAACTTTAACAATGTAAACTCCGTTGTTACCCGCCACAAGCTGTGAAATCTGGTCGGGAGAAAGGTTTGTAGCCGTTCCAATCACTTTAGGTTCCATGCCGATACCGGGAATTTGGATAGAAGTGAAATTAATATTGGAGGCGTTTTTTACAGTTGTTCCCAGTTCTGAAGCAATGGTCTCCAGGTCTGTTTTTCCGTTCATCGCCGTTTTGGCTTTTTCAACTAAAAATTGTCCTTTTTTTTCTTTTAATACAGCCAGTTCAACCCGCGCCCTTACGTTTTCAAAACTTGCTACACCTTCTTCAGTAGCCGAAACAAGGGTGGCAATAATAAAATTATCTCCAAAGTCGAAAATAGTGGAACCCTGCTGGTCCTGAATAATAGAGCCGACACCTGACTCAAATGCAGCTCTGACTAGCGGGCGCGAATTTTCCAGCGCTCCAACCTTACGGTCTGTTTCCCTTAATGAAGCTTTTCTTTTATTCAGGTTTTGTTCGGCTACAGCGGCATCGAATGCTTCTTTCGTAAGGTTTTTACCGGCGAATTCACTGGCTTTGGCATACACATTCTGATAAGTTTGCGTACTTGGTGTAACGTTTCTCACCAGGTATGCCACCTGTACCTGACGCGACTCGGCACCGCGTGCCGTAGTTTGAATGATATGAATTCCAAACTGTGAATTGACAATGGTTACTTCATTCACCTTGTTACTAAATGCTGCATCTTCAAATGGTTTAACCATCATATTGCGGCCAAACCAACCCAGTTCGCCACCCTGAATGGCAGAACCCTGGTCTGCAGAAAATTCCATGGCCAGTTCAGCAAAATTGCTGCCGTTTTCAATGGCAGTTTTCAGACTGTCGGCCAGAGCCTGCTGGCTAATTAATTCCTGCTGCGTGTTCACCTGAAGCAAAATGTGTCGTGCCTCAACCGAGTCGGGCATCATTTCAGCGGCATGCAATTTGGCCAGTTTATAGGCATTGTCTTCGAAATAAGGGCCAAAAATGGCATTTACTTCTGCGTCAGTTTCAAAAATCCATGTTGCTATGTCTTCCGGCAGATCTTCCTTTTTGTACCAGGTTTCGTCGAATCTGACGTCTGAGTTGGAATTGACAAACGTTGCGTTATCGGTAGCCGATGCAAAATCGGAAACAATTTCGTTTATCCACTCTTCTGCCGCTTCAAAATCACCGGACGACGGTTCGACCGGGAACGTAATGTATTCAATCTCGCGAAGTCTTTCCTGTTCGTAATTCTCCTTGTTTTTGTCGTAATAATCCCTCAGTTCTTTTTCGGTAGCAACAACCTGGCTGTCGGCTACTGTGTTGTGATTCAGTGCGATATAGTCGAAGCTCACCTGTTTGTTTCTTTCTTTAAGGCTGTTTTCCGCCTCCAGCGAGGTAACAAACAATCCCTTGCCTACCAGGTTGTTGTATTTGCTTTGAATGCGCTCGTCCACAATCTGGTCTTCGAGATAGAGCCAGTACTGACGTTGTTCCGGTGCGACTCCGGTTTCCAGATTTCTTAAAAACTGCACCACTGCACCACGGTCAACCTGGCCGGTATTGGGATTACGAAAGAGTTGCTGAACAATGGGATGAAGATTTGTTCCCTGGAGCATATCGAAAAGTTCGTCGGAACTTACCGTAATTCCCAGTTTTTTGTAAACATCATTCATTACTATGTCGCGAATCATACTTTGCCAGGTCTGTTCGCGTACCTGCACCCAGGTATCTTCGTCCAATTGGTTTTGCTGGGTGTTCATGCGGTAAATGTCACCCAGTTTTTCAACTTCTTGCTGAAATTGAGGATATTGAATCGATTCGCCGTTAATTTCACCAACCTCAAGGCGGTTGCCCTGAAAAATGGAGGTTCCTCCCTGAAACATGTCGCCCAGGATAAAGGCAGCAAGTGAAATGCCGATTACAATTGCAACCAATAATCCTGCTTTTGTCCTAATCGTTTGTAACGTTGCCATTGATTTACAGTTATTTTAATGTAAATTTTACTTGTTTTTTTTCGAGCTACGAAGATAGTAATTTTCAAAAGAAACCCTACGATTTTGTTCAATTTTGGGTATGAGATTTGATGTTGGGTTTAATTAGTTATTATTCAGTAAGTTGGATATGGATTTGAGTGGTTTGAAAGTTGTTGTTTGGACGAAGGGTTTTTGTCGCTTAAAATTGGATCGACCGGGAAAACCTGAGGTTAATTTCCTAAATCGACAGGCTTTTTCGACGGGTTTTGCGGCGGACTTTCATTGGGTATCTGAACGGCTGAATCCGGGGGTTGCGGCTGGGGCTCAGCCACGTTGATGTAAATTGTCCCTTTGGGATTTTTAATTCGCCAGTTTTGCAGCGACTGATCGGACTGGAACCCGATTCCTGTGATAATCTGGTCTTCGCGAATAATCCGGACAAACTCCTCGGTGTATATTCTTTCTTCTTTTTCTTCCCAAATAAGGTGTTCGGTTTTTAGTGTATCGCCCTGTGCATTGGTTGCCACCACATTATTTTTGGCCTCCCATTTTTCTTCCTTTTCAAATTGTTTGGCATAGTCGGCGGTGATGTTGGAAATGATGTTCTGGTGTTCGTCGTATTTAACCAGTTCTATTCCCTCCGGAAATTCCGCATACGGTTTTCCTTCACCTTCGAAACGCAGAAGTTTGGGTGCTTTTAACGAAAATCGAACTTCGCCGCTGTCGGTAAACATGGTTTCAAAATTGGAAGCTTCCACAACCGGCAGGTTTTCCGGAGAACTGAAAGCTTTAATTTTTTCGATATTGTTTTCGCAGGCAAACAAAAGAAATGCAGCCCCCGAAAAAAGGGCTGCAATCCTTAAAAAGTGAACTATTTTTATGGTGTCAGAACCTGACTTTGGTATTTTCATTAATCCATCCTCCTACTTTGTAGGTTTGTCCTTCCTGCAAACTGCGGAAGAAAGCTTCTTCCTTGTTGGGGAAGTATCTGCGGTATTCATTTGCTTTTCTGGAAGCATCGACCGCACAGTCGGGATTCGACCGCGCCCGTTCAAAATAATCGACTGCAATCCAGAAAACGGCTGATTTTTCAAAATCATCACCTCCAAACGCGCGGCTGGCAGCAACATAGATATCGCCGATCAGCATTAATGCTTCGCAGTAGTTTGATTTTAAATCCAGCGCTTTTTTGGCATAGGTTCTGCCTTCCTGTAAGGCATTTTCTTTTGCATAAACAAACAACGCGTATTCGTAATAATATTTGGCCAGTAAATCATTATCGGTTTCCTGTTCCATGGCCTGCTGGTAGTAATTTTTTGCCCGTTCAACGTCGTCTCTTTTTAAAAAGCGCCGGGCCATATTGAATGCGGCTTCTGCAGAGGGTTCCAATTCGTAGAGTTGTTCTGTGGCCTGGGAAAACAACTGAGTTTCGTCGCAATTGGCGTTGCCCAGCCGGCGCAACATGGTTTTAATAAATTCCACGTCGTCTTTTTTATTTTCGTATTGCGGCGTGAGAATACTGATCAAAGCTTCGCAGTCGGCTGCCCCGGATGTGCCGAAAATATCTTCGATATAGGCCTGAACATCATTCGCATTTTTAAGGGTTTCTTCTTCAGTTGTATTTTCGCGTATAGCATTCAGAATCGAATTGGATGTATCGTAATTTTTTACCACAGTTTCTTTGGGTAATTCCCCCAGTTTAAACAATGAACGTGAGGTTTGCATCAATAAAACCAACACCGGAAGTTCGGTTTCGTTTCCCCTTTCGGTAATGGATTCGTTTAACCAGTCGTACCCTTTTTTCAGGGTTTCTTTTAAATCACCGTTGTCTTGTTCCCTGTCGTTTTCGAGTTTGTATTTTAACCAGGCAGTTGCCTTACGGCCCAGCACATATCCTTTTTCTCCGAAGTATTTAATTCTTTTGTCGTAAAGTTTCATCAGTTCATCGATGTTTTTACTTTTTTCTTCCGGTGATGAGGCATTTTCAATCAGTGACTCGTACATTTTGGCGCCGTGGATATAAAGGTTCTGGGTAGATTTCGGATAGCTATTGTAAACTTTTCTCCAGTGTGGCAGAGCCGATTCAAAATTGTTTTGTTTGTAAAACTCGTTATATAATGACAATTCGTTCATAAAATCTCTGTCCTGCTCGCGGATGAGTTCTTCAGCAGATTTTAAAATAACATCTCCGGATTCGGCTTCCTCTGCGTCTCCAGGCAGTTTGCCATCGAAAGCAAAGTCGAATACATCGCCTGGTTTATCTGATATATCCAAACGTTCCGATTCATTAATAAAAGTAAACCTGATCCATTTGGTTTTATCACTGGCTTCCACTTCATATTTCCCATCGAAACTGGTCATCATATTGCCGCCACGGTGCGCCTCAACAGTAACTCCTGCGGCAGGTTTACCTTCGCGGTAAACGGTGCCTTTAATTACCCTTTGAGCCTGAATGGAAGTGACGGCTGCTACAACCAGGGAGGCCATTAAGAGTGATATGCGAAAAACAGCTTTCATAGTGTTATACTTTTTATTGTTTTTACTCTATTCTAATCAAATCTTCGTTGAATAAACCACAAGTCGTACAAATTAACGCTCAGGTTTAATTTTGCATAATTTTCAAGAACTAAATTGTTTTGTTTTGTTCCTCTTCTTCCCAGCTCGGCCGAAATATTGATGGTAGAATTGGAACGATAAACCGGTAACCCTACCCCAAAACTTATGCCAAAATCATTAATTTGCTGATTTTCAATCATAAGGTATGTTTTCTCGTATTTCACACCGGCTCTGTATGCAATCCGGTTGAGGTAACTGCGAATGGAAAACTTATCGGGAATCCATTCGGCGCCAAGTGCAAATTTATCCAAATCTGTTAAAACATCGCTACCTCCGCCGGGCAAATTTACATCAGACCAGCCCTGACGGTAGTAATCGGCATTTATCTCGAGGGAATTGTTTTTTACGTAAGAGACTCCAAATCCATAGGTTAGCGGAAACTGGAGGTTCCCTTTTTCCTCGGTTCGGTAAGGTTTTATAGTGTCCTGGTCTGCCCGGGTGGCGTTATTTACCTGTATCTGAATGTATTTGGTGTTAAGGTCGGAATAAAAACGGGAAAAGGTGGGTTTGTTTTCAACCACTGCTCCCAGTATAATTTGTTGTTCGTTTTTTAGGGGAATGGTAGCCTGTACGCCGAGGCTCAGGTTGAAATCGCGAATCCGCAACGATTCGTTTCTTTGATTGCGGTAAAAGTCGGCAGCATCCAAAAAATCGGTATATGCGTTGCGGGTTAACATCCCAAACATATAATTCAGGTTAGCGCCTACCGAGATGTTTTTCACCGGCTCGACCGCCAGGCCTAAATATGCTTTTGAGAGGGAACCGTCGCCATAATATTTGTAGAGAATATTTCCCGCATTCTCCACTTCGTCGCGAATTTCCACATCGTATCCTACATCCGAATACGGGGTGAGCCCCAGCGACGTAGCCATCCAGTTGGTAATCTGGAAATTTAAAGCGAAGTAGCTGAAATTAATATCGTTTGCATTCATGCTTGCGATGTCATTACTGTAATTGGCCAATTTGCCCCTGACGCCAAACTCAAACATAAAAACAAGCGAGTCAACGGCGGTGTAGGAAGCCGGGTTGGCAAAATTGATTTGCTGGTTGTTGCGGCTTGCCAAAGCCGCTCCGCCCATTGCAGATGTACGTCCGAAGCTGTATGGCTGGAGGTCGCCCAACCCGAATCGTGAGTACGGTGAACTGGTGTTGTTATTAAATTGTGCAAACAAGAAAGCCGGCATTACAAGCATTCCGGCCAGTATAATTACGCTTCTAATTCTCCCCATTATATTCTAATATGCGGTTTAACCCGATGGCTATTAAATTGAAATGTACAAAGAAAGAATTTTTTAATTTCTTATCAAAAAAAATGGCATCGCCACCGGTTATAATTACGTTTAAATTTTTATAAAATTCCTTAAATGTATCGATTGCTTTATCTGCCTCAAATACAACTCCGTGCTGTACACCTGCACAAATGGCTTCCTCGGTGGTTTGACCGAAAAGTTTTCCGAACTCTTTTTTTTCAACTAAAGGTAAACGTCCGGTAAACTGATTTAGTGCTTTAAAACGCATTTCAATGCCCGGCGAAATATTGCCCCCGAGGTATTGTCCCTGTTCGTTTATTAAATCGTAAGTTATTGCTGTGCCCGCGTCAATTACCAGCACATTTGCGTTGGGATAAAGGTGAAAAGCTCCCACTGCAGCTGCCAGTCGGTCTTTGCCCAGTGTATCTTTTGAACCGTAACAATTTTCAACAGGTAACGGGGTTTCGGCATCGAGTTCAATAAAAGTTTTAAAATTTTGCCGAAGGTATTTTTGCAGCTCTGGCGAATAATCTTTTACCGTGCTAAGGATTACTTTGTCGATGGAAGGGTGTTCTTTGAGAAGAACACCGGCATGCGACGGTAAAAATTCATCCACCGGGACCGAAATCATTTCCTCTCCGTGGTTGAACACCGAAAATTTGGTTCGCGTATTTCCTATGTCAATTATCAGGTTCATTTTAATCGATAATCCGCTGCGTGATGTCGAGAGCTTTTACCGAATGGGTAAGGGAGCCAATGGAAATGTAGTTTACTCCCGTGGCAGCCACTTTCCTGATACGTTTCAGGGTCATATTTCCCGAAGCTTCGATTTTCGCCCGCTTGTTAATCAAATCAACAGCTTCTTTCATCAGTTTCGAGCTCATATTATCCAGCATAATGATGTCCACATCGGCTTCCAGCGCTTCCTGCACCTGCTCCAGATTCGATGTTTCCACCTCAATTTTTATACTTTTCGGAATTTTTGAACGGATGGCATCCACTGCCTTTTGAATGCTGCCGGCTACCTGAATATGGTTATCTTTTATCATCACCATATCGTAAAGTCCGAAGCGGTGGTTTGACGCGCCTCCCATGCGTACCGCGTATTTGTCGAGGTACCGGTAGCCGGGCAGGGTTTTTCTTGTATCCAGAATTTCGACGTTGTGCCCTTTAATCTCCTTCATGCATTTGTTGGCGTAGGTGGCGATTCCCGAAAGCCGCTGCAAAAAGTTGAGGGCTTTGCGTTCGCCGGTAAGCAGGGCTCTGTAATTTCCTTTAAATTCCACAATTATGTCTCCGGGTTTTACTTTACTGCCATCGGGTAATATTACCTTCCAGTCGATATTTTTATCGAATTTTTTAAAAACCATTTCTGCGACAGACAGCCCGGCAATTACGCCTTCTTCTTTAGCCACCAGAATGGCTGTTTTATGGCTGTCGGGCGGAACCAGGTTGTTGGTGGTAATATCGCCGTCTCCAATATCTTCGGCATAAGCCATTTCAAACAATACTTCGGCCGATTTTAATGTTTTTTCATCCATCATTTTTTTTCTCTCCTAACAGGTTCAAATTGAATTTTTTTGTTTTTCTGTTGTAAAATATGTACTTCAAATTTTGGATTTTCTTTTGGAAAATCAGTTCTGATATGTCCGCCTCTGCTTTCCCGGCGGGTGAGTGCTGCAACGGCTATCAGGCGGCAAACAGTGGCGCTGCTTTTTATTTTTAGCAGATTGTAGTCCCGGTCGTAGTTTGTGTATTGTTTTTCAATTTTTTCAAATGTTTTTACAGCTTCTTTCAGTCCGTTTTCATTTCTAACGATGCCCAGGTTTTTCATCATTTGGGCAGCAATTTCGTTTTGAACCCGGAGAAATGTAGTTTCGCTTTCAGCATTGAGGAGAACGGGTTTCACTTCCGGCAGGTTTTCGGCGGGCCAGTCGAGTCGGGCGGCAGTTTCACTGGCGCGTTTGCCAAATACCAGGCACTCGAGCAACGAGTTACTGGCCAGCCGGTTTGCACCCATCACCCCTGTGGAGGCAGCTTCGCCGCAAACAAAAAGTCCCCCGATATTGGTTTCGGCATCCAGGTTGGTATGAATTCCTCCTACCATGTAATGTGCTGCCGGTGCTACGGGAATCAGGTCTTTGGTTAAATCGAGCCCCACTTTTTTCAGGTGCAGATAAATGTTATGAAACCGCGATTTAATTTTTTGGGCATCCAGATGTTTTAACGACAAGTAAATAAAATCTTTACCTGATTCCTGAAGTTGTCTGAAGATGTTAAAAGCCACCACATCGCGGGGCGCCAGCTCAGCCAGCGGGTGAATGGCTTTCAGAAATCTTTTCCCGTCGTGGTCGAGTAACCAGGCGCCTTCGCCCCTTACTGCTTCGCTGATAAGGTAGGCTTCCTCCCCCGGGATATAAAGCGCCGACGGATGAAACTGGATAAATTCGATATCCGAAATTTGTGCACCGGTTTCCCATGCCAGCGCAACACCATCTCCGGTGGCTGTGTGCGGATTTGTGGAACGGGCAAATATGCGCGATAATCCTCCCGTTGCCAAAATAACGGCTTTTGTTTTAAACAGCAGATTTTCGCCGGTTTTAAAGTCAAGGGCATGAACGCCCGCAATGTTCCCGTTGTTTTTAAGCAGTTGAACAGCCGTAGTATATTCGAACGGAATAATATTTTTTTGTTCTTTTACTTTTTGAAGCATAAAGCAGGTCAACTGTTTTCCGGTGGCATCGCCATCGGCGTGTAAAATCCGGCGTTTACTGTGTGCTCCTTCTAATCCGAGCACAAACTGTCCGTCTTTCCGGTCGAACTGCATTCCCATTTCAATCAGTTCCAGCACTCTGTTTTTTCCTTCGTTTACAAGAACCTGCACAGCATCTTCATCGCACAGGCCACGGCCGGCAGAAAGGGTGTCTTTCATATGTTCTTCGGGCGAATCGTCGCTGCCAATGGCTGCAGCAATTCCTCCCTGTGCATAATACGAGTTGCTGGTGTCGAGTTCCGATTTGGTGATTACGGCCACCGAACCAAACCCCGAAGCGTGGTATGCCGCCGTAAGTCCCGCAAGGCCACTTCCAATCACAACCGTGTCAAATTCAAGTGTTTGCATGAAAATGCTTTTGATAAATGCGCGGCAAAGTTACTATTTCTTTCAAGTAAATACGCGATTTTTAGCAAAGCTTTTTTTATTTGGGCAGATAATCGGGTCGAACAGGCGAAAACATGACCGATTATACGTAATCCATAATCCTTCCGGCAATTTGAAGTAAAGAGATTTCAGCCAGCTTCGTCTGAAACTTCACAGAGATAAGCCGTTCCTCGGCATCCAAAAGACTTTTTTGCACTTCGCGCAGTTCCAGCCCCGAAAGGGCGCCCAACCGGTAGCGCTCCAATGCGATTTCCAGGTTTTCACGGGCCACACTCAGGTTTTCTTCTTCCATTTGCACCAGGCGAAGGTTGTTTTCATAGGCGTAATATACCGTGAGTAATTCGGCTTTAATTTCCTGTTCAACTTCCTGAAAACGAATCATCCGGTTTTCCATCTCAATTTGCGCATTGGTTTTTTCCCTCCTGCGGTTAAACCCGTCAAAAATATCCATTCCCAGTGTGAGTCCGTAGTTTAAAGCTCTGGATTGCTGGTTGCTCAGTTCCACTTCGCCGTAGTCGCTGATGGTACCGGTGCCCAGTCCGCGGTACGAATAATTGTAACCCGATGAAAAGCTGAGGTAAGGGTAAGTTCGCGAGGTAATAATTTTATAGTCGAGTTCGGAAATTACCTGGTTTTTCTGGGCAATTTGTAACCCGGTATTAAAATCGAGGGTCGATTCGAGCAGTTCAGCATAAATTAAACCGGGATTAAAAACAATGGAAGTGTCCTCTAACCTGATTTTTTCTTCCAGGTTTTCCAGCGCCATCAGTTTTTTCAGCCGAACTTCCGATTCGAGGATAGCTTCGTTCTGCCGGGCGAGTCTCGAGCTGTCGGCATTTAAATAAACAATGGACTGAAGCAGCTCCAGTTTCGACGAAGCGCCCAGCAAATAGCGGTCTTCATCAATCCGAACCCGTTCCCGCGAGAGTGAAACGGCATATTCCATATTGTTCTGAAAGTTCAACTGCTGGATGTAGTAATAATATTCGGCCACTATTTGCGCCACCAGATTTTCCATTTCCATTTGGGTGTTCAACTCACCCATTTGTTTCAACTCATTTAGTTTTTGCCAGGTTGTTTGCACATTAAATCCGTTAAACAGGGTCATGTTCAGGTTAAGTGCAGCCGAACCCGTTGTATTGTGAACGCCTCTTGAAACCCTTTGCGTACCGTCGTTCATGTTTTGGGTGGTAGTGGTTAAATTACCGCCAAAGCGGTTGGTTGTGGTAACTGTGGGCAGAAATCCGGCATTCCCGCGTGTGGTGTTATTCCCTGCAATTTCTTCCTGGTTACGGACAACTTTTATCGAAAAATTTTGATCGAGCGCAGTTGAAACACAACGGGTTAGGTCGTAAGCTTCCTGGGCGCGGCTGTTCCCGAACAGCAAAAAAATCAGTACAACCGGTATTATGTTTTTGAATATGAATTGTTTACTTAAATTCATCACGGGTAATTTCATTATTATTCGTGTTTTTTGACGCACTTGAAATTAACAGGTAAATGCCGGGAACAACGTACAATGTAAGGAATGTGGCGATCAAAAGTCCCCCAACCACTGCTGTCCCCATGGCTACACGGCTTTGAGCGCCTTCTCCGAGCCCCATTGCAAGTGGAAGAATTCCCAGGATAGTTGACAAACTGGTCATTAAAATAGGACGGAAACGGGCAGCTGAAGCAAATTTGATGGCTTCGAATTTATTCATTCCGGCATTTTTACGCTGGTTGGCAAATTCCACAATCAAAATCCCGTTTTTCGACACCAGCCCGATGAGCATGATAATACCAATCTGGCTGAAAATGTTCATCGTTATGTCGAAATACCACATAAATATCAATGCTCCTGTAAGTGCCAGCGGAACCGTCATCATCACAATTATCGGGTCTTTGAAACTTTCGAACTGGGCCGAAAGCACCAGGAAAATCAATACGATGGCCAGCACGAATGCAAACATAAGGCTCGACGAACTTTCCATAAAGTCTTTGGAATCGCCGGCGAGGGCTGTTCGAAATGAATCGTCGAGGACCCCGGCGGCTATTCTGTCCATTTCTTCAATACCCTGGCTTATGGTATAACCATCGGCAAGGTTCGACGAAATGGTAGCTGAAACAAAACGGTTGTATCTGTACAGTTGTGGCGGGGCGGTAGTTTCCCTTAATGTCACAAAGTTATCGAGCTGAATCATTTCTCCCTTGTCGTTCCTGACATAAAGTGACTTCAGGTCGAGTGGTTTATTGCGTTCCTGACGGGGGAGTTCACCCAGAATTTCATATTGTTTCCCGTTCATTATAAAGTACCCGAACCGTTGACCACTAAGCGCCAATTGAAGGGTTTGCCCGATGTTTTGGGTAGATACCCCAAGCAGGTTGGCTTTGTCGCGGTTGATTTCAATCTGTAATTCGGGTTTGGTAAATTTCAGGTTTACGTCGGGTTGAACAAAAATGGGATTCTGGTTTACCTGGGCCATAAATTCGGGCAATATTTCGCGTAACCGATCGATGGTGGGGGCCTGCAAAACATATTGAATCGGTTGTCCTGCCCGCCTTCCGCCAAAGGTTGACTGCTGAATAAGACTTGCCCTGGCTTTGGTCATTTTTTGCAGTTCGCCCGATAACTGACTTGCAATTTCCTGTTGCGATCGTTCGCGTTCGGAAGGTTTTACCAGGGAAGCCCTTACAAATGCCCAGCTCCCTCTTACCAATGTTGTAATTTTATCTGCTTCCGGTACTTTTTTATCTACAAGTTCTCCAACATTTTCCACATAATCGTAGTTGAATTCGTAAGTCGCTCCTTCCGGCGGAGTTACATTCACCATAAATTGCGAACGGTCTTCCAGCGGAGCCATTTCTGCCGGAATAACGCTCCATAAA
>CAZXHP010000113.1:0-12171 GCA_964639655.1 uncultured Mariniphaga sp. | reverse complement strand
TTAAAAAAGGTAGTTTAATCCAATATACATGCCCGAATCGCCGTCGCGCTCGTCAGCTGCCATCCCGTAATCCACGGCAATTACAAAATTCTGATTCATTACAATACGCAGGCCGGCGCCGTAGGAGAAGTGCATTTTTTCGGCATCATCTTCAAAATTTTTATGTGCATCGGTTGCCGTACTGTGAAACCCGGTATTGTATTCAATTTTTTTGGTTACCTGTCCAAAATCTGCAAATCCATTTAAGCCGAGGTAAAAGTTATTGTTGATAAACCGGAACCGGGCGAATTTCCAACGCGCTTCCACGTTTCCGTAGAAAAAACCGTCGCCTACAATGCGGTTCCGGCGAATGCCGCGCAACGATTTGGCGCCTCCCAAACCTTCTGAGGTAGCACCTTTCAGCTCGGAAACAATGACCTGAGTTTGGTAATAAAAAGGAGTATGTCCTGCAATGGTGGTTTGGTAGGCCAACCGGTATGCCAGTGATAAATCATTTGGTACGATCGTAAAATATTGCCGGTGGGTGAGGCTCAGCTTGGCGAACCCACTTTCAGCGCCCAAAAATTCAGGAGCCCCAACCAGCACGGCTTCAGTCCAGATTCCTTTCATGGGATTGGGACGATTATCGCGTGTATCAAAAACCAAACCGGCTTTTACCTCGGGCACAAAACCTCCGTCGGCCTCTTCCGCCGAAATAATTCCCCAATCCTGGTATTTTTCATATAGTCCTGGTTGCTCTTCAACAGGAGGTAACAAGTCTTCATCTTTCCCTTTATTCAATTTATCAATGTTTACTGAACCTACTTTAAAATTCAGCAGATTAACACCGGCAGCCCATCTGAGCTTATCGCCCGAAAATTTTCCCTGCAGATCCACTTTAAAACGGAACATTTTGCGGTCGTATTTGTAAAACATGCGGGTGATGTAATCGTCGCTTTCATCATCAAACCAGTCGGGATGTACCACAGCATCGAACCCGTTAAACCCGTAAAAATCGTAGGCCTGGTCCGATAAATAACTAATGTCGAGTGAGGTTAGCAAACCCGGAATAAGCTGGTCTGAATCGTAATAAAACCGGTTGATTCCGCTACCTTTCGTAAAACGTGATACCTCGAAGTAAAGTGAATGATTGTAATTGGGGTAGCGGCTGCCATCCCCGTAATTGTACAGATTTACCAACGCACCGTATTGAAATCCGAGGTCGGTGTCGAATGTAATAGTGGGCAATGCGCCAAAATTCCATCCTGTTTTAGCCACTTCATCCTGCGCAAAGGCAGAAGTCAGTAACAACGTCAGGGCAACGGAAAACCAGATTTTTTTCATTTGAGTTCGCTTTAAAAGTTGAGTTTTGATTCAAATTCATTTTTTGCTTGAAACGGTTTGTACCAATTTCTTATTTTTGAGTGAACTAAGATAGAAAAAAGTAAAGTGTCACGCGATTTTTCGTTTAAAAAATAAGCGAATGTATTTTTATTTTGTATTTTTAAACTTTTTAGATTCGGATAAATTACTTCTGAAATAAATTCAAAACTAAAAACCAGGTATAAGATGAAAACAAACAGGAGAAAATTTTTTCAAATAGCTGGAATCACCGGGGCAGGGGTGCTTTCAGGAGGATTTGCATCGTGCAGCCGGCAGGAAAACGGCAAGGAAGAATCGGCCCTGGCGGCTATAAAAGAGGCAGCAGGGAGGCAGTATCCGCAGCAATTTAATATGAGCGGGTACGCGGCGCCCAAACTGGAAACAGTGCGTGTTGGTTTTATTGGTTTGGGAAACAGAGGTCCCGGAGCTGTATCGCGTATAGCAAATATAGAAGGGGTGGAAATTACCGCTTTGTGCGATAAAAATCCGGCCGGAGTGGAACGGGGGCAAAAAATTCTGGAAAACCGCGGTTTGCCCAAAGCAAAGGAATACACCGGAAGCGAAGATGCCTGGATGCAGTTGTGTGAAAGTTCCGACGTGGATTTGGTTTACATTGCCACGCCGTGGAGTTTGCATACGCCCATGTGTGTTTATGCCATGGAAAACGGCAAACATGCAGCCACTGAAGTTCCGGCAGCAGTTACGGTTGAAGAAGCCTGGCAACTGGTGGAAACGTCGGAACGGACCAAAAAACATTGTATGATGCTTGAAAACTGCTGTTACGATTTCTTTGAGCTGCTTACATTAAACATGGCCCGGCAGGGGTTTTTCGGTGAAATTGTACATACCGAAGGCGCCTACATTCACGAGTTGCTGAACAGTAACTTCGGAAAAGATTCCTATTCCGATATGTGGCGGCTCAGGGAAAACCAGCAACGCAACGGAAGTTTGTATCCAACCCATGGCCTGGGACCGGTTTGTCAAGTGTTGAATGTCAACCGCGGGGATAAAATGGATTACCTCACTTCCATGTCAACCAACGATTTTCAGATGGGCAAGATGGCCAGGGAACTGGCTGCCGAGGATGGTTTTTTTGAAGCATTTGCCACTGACAGCTACCGGGGAAATATGAATACCACCACCATCCGAACCCATAAGGGTAAAACTATTATGATTCAGCATGATGTAACCAGTCCGCGGCCTTATTCGCGCATTCACCTGGTAAGTGGTACCGAAGGATTTGCCCGTAAGTACCCGCTGCCGGGGAAGATAGCCAAAGGACACAGTTTTTTCGATGCCGACGAAATGAAAGCGCTGGAAGAACAATATACACCGGAGATTGTAAAACTGGTGGGGGATATGGCCAAACAAATAGGCGGACACGGTGGTATGGACTTTATGATGGACTGGCGGTTGATTGACTGTTTGCGCAATGGTATTCCGCTCGACCAGGATGTTTACGATGCTGCACTTTGGAGTGTGATTGGTCCGTTGAGCGAATGGTCGGTGGCTAACAAATCAAATTCAATTGACATACCGGATTTTACCAACGGAAAATGGGAGACCAACGAACCGGTGGATGTGGAACTGAAACGCGGTGGAACAACAGGCGTGCGGATAGCTGCCGAAGCCGAAAGCCAGTTGAACGTTTAGACGATAACAAAATTTTCAGGATAAAAAGAAAGCTACCGGGAAATGTTCCTGATAGCTTTCTTTTCTTTGATGAATAAATTTGAGTTACCCTTCTCCAATCAATACTCCTGAAATGTTCCAGTGGCTGAAACTACCGCCTTCCCGTTCGCCAATGGGAATGGCAATTTTCATCACGTGTTTTCCGGGTTCCGGGTTTTTTAGTGGAATAAAAACCGGATTGGTGGCTTCTCCGGGGCACCAGCCCGAGCGGCTGTAATCGCTGGAAGTTACACCGTTCCAGAAATTGCCCGAAGCCGGATTGTATTTCCGGTACGAACCGCAATTGCCATTCCATGGGATGTAACTGTCCACAAACCGATCGTCCACAAAAATTTCGTTCAGTTTTTGGTTGAACTCGTCGCCGCCGCCCCAGCCGCCATGCCCGGTGGAGATGTAGCGCAGAATAACGTTTTCAACTCCTTCGGGCACTTCGAAAACAATTTCCAGCGAATCGTTTTCAAACATCGTCCCGTATTCCTGGCCTGCCATTTCCATAATGTTCAGCGTGTTGAACAAAGGATAAATCCAGGCTTCCTTTTCATCTTCCTGCTCACTAACCACACGGCTTCCGGGATAGTATTTCAGATCGAGGCTGACTTTGTGCCCGCCCTGATCGTAGTTGCCAATGAACACGCCAATCCAAACCTCGCCTTTTAACAGCGGTAGCAGTTCGGTAATTTCCTGTTTATAATAAGCTTTATCTTCCCACTCCTGACCATAAACCTCCACCTGGTCGTTAAAATGATTTACTCCAAACGGCGTAAAAAAACGCATCAGTTCAACAGCCGGAGAAAAATCAGGAGTGGCCAGGGTTCCGTGATAACTTTTGCCGTTGGCCGCCTGAAATGCCGGAACGGTTTCCACGCCGTTTTCCAGCGCATCGAAAAACGATTTTTGCTTGTTTTCGGGAATGATAAAAACGGTTCCTGTGCGATCGTAGGCATCGCCATTGGAGTACTGTTCCAGTTCGGCAAAAACAAGATGATCTGAGGTAACTTCGGGCAATTTTATTTTTTTGGCAATGATAGTACCGCCAGCGTATTTATAAGTTTTGTTGAGTTGAATGCCGTCCGGGTTTTCAACGGGATTTCCCCAGCTGATTTGTTCATCTTTAAAAACTTCTGCCGTTGTGATAAAACTGCCGGTGAGCAGATGCCGGTAAAGGGCAGCATCCACTTTTTCGCCAAAGTTTTCGGGGAAAAGGGGTTCTGCATGTCGTTTTTTTATTTCTTCGATATGGGTGACCACCAATCCAAAATTGTTATTGCGTACCACTTTCAGAACGAGTCCCTCAACAATGCCGTGACTCATCAACGGCGTACCTTTTACGTTCAGTTCGGTGGTGTACCAGATTTCTATAGAATTGGAACGCAGCGACCCTTTCACTTTTTTACAGGAATAACCAAGTATCTCTTCTGTTTCGCCGGTTTCTTCCAGTACCGGGTATTCCGAAAAAGGAGTTTCGGTGGAAATTCTTCTTCCGTCGAAAAGATCGGCCACCTGGTAAGTAATTTTTTTGTTGAAGTCGATGTAACTGCTTTCTGCCGGAGTTTGCGGAATGAATTCCACACCGGGATTTTCTGAAAATGATTTCGAGGTTTCTGCTTCTGCCTGCACAATCGTGTTTCCGCCACGGGAAGTGATTTCGCCGTTTATGAGGGTTTGATAGGTGATTTTTACCTGGCCGGAGTTTTTCCCGTAAAGCTGTGAAAATCCTGTAAATACAACTAACAAAAACAATGTTGCTGATAATTTATTCAATTTCATTGTATCGTCTGTTTTATAAAAAAAGAAGAGCCGCCATGGTATGCGGCAGCTCTTGAATCATTCTCGCTATCAATTTAAACGATTGATTTTCTTTCCTTTTTATTGCGGTCCGGCGCCGTATTGCGGATTTTGTTTGTCGTACCACAATCTTTCCGTATTCAACACACTCGGATCAGATGTTCCGGTTGTGAATCCCTGTTCCTGAACAGCCTGCAATTGATTTGCGTAATTTTTATTGTCTTCGGTTGGAGTTCCAACTGTAAACCTTCTGGGCAGAGTCAGTTCATTTCCTGATGCCAGTAACGGATCCCAAGCCAGGTATTCGCTGTCCTTTTTGGGAATACCCGAACGACGTACCACTGCCCAAACATCGCCGGGAGTATTGGCGAAATTTATGTACTGCTGGATGTAAACTTTTTCCAGACCATCGGTGCTCAAATCGTATGCAGGTTGTGCCAGTAAAGCATCTATTTCACCCGGTTTCAACTGGGTTGAAGCAGTGGCGGCTTCTACCGGGTCGAGATAAACCGGATCGCTTTCGTAGTAAGGCATCTGGTTGTTCTCTGCCAACGCATCGGCACGACGGATTGATAATTCAACACCACGGTTGAAATATTCCTGGGCTGTTTTTGGCAGATTTGCCCCCAACAGTTTAAGTTCGGCCAGGTACAAGTTGGTTTCAGCAGAACTACCCAGGATTATATTCAACGGAGGATCATTGTCTTTTAGCTCAATCACGCGCCCGCCGGGCCTCGTCGGATAAGTGTAGTCGTAAGTAGTACGCACCAGTTTTTCTGAAAACAGAGAAGTTGCAGAATATGTCTTTTCTGCGTCATTCAAAGAAATGCGGTACAATGTTCCCTGGTTGAAATAAATGTCATTTTCTCCGGCAAGCGTTGCATCGGGAGCCAGCGGAACACCATGGTACCTCACCCATGGTTCGCCCGGGCCTTTCCAGCCTGCAAAGTTTCCTTCGCCGTCAAATTCCACGTATTCTTCCACATACGGGGGCAGCGCTTTTCCTGCATCGATGAATGCCTGGACAACTTCTGCGTTAAAGTGGTTTTTTTCGTAAATAAAACGCAACCGCGGGTCGCGGTTTTCAACCAAAAAATCGACGATATTCCGGCCTGCATATCCAATCCACATTGCATTTCCGGTTCCGTAATATTTCACACCCCGGTTGTAAACGAAGTCGTCATCCAGGTTATCCATATATCCGGCAGAAGAATTGGCCACTTCCTGGGCAATCTGCATGGCTTTGGCATTGTCAACATTTACGAGCCGGGCTGCAATTTTTAATTTCAACAGGTTGCAGAATTTTGCCCATTTACCGTAATCGCCACCGTAAATCACATCCTGATTGCCCAAAACCACCTGATTTTGAGCTGTAGTCAGCGTGGTAATTGCGTTATCGAGTTCAGTTAACCAGGTATTAAAAAGTGTTTCCTGGTTATCATACTTCGGGGTAATAAGTGGCGGAGTGGTATAGGGCGCCAAACCGGCTTCAGTATAAACCATTGAGCCGGTAAAGTCGGTAACGGTAATGGCCGGCTGAATTTGAATGGCATAAGTAATGGCTTTTAACGATTGATAAATCGCCTTATCCTCTTCCTCCATAGCATCGATACGTTGGCGTACGTCCATTGTTTGCGGAATCAAACCAGAATATATATTCTGCGATCCGTAAGGTCCCATTTCGGCCATGCCGGGTCCGTTTCCTCCCTGGACTGTGGTTATTTGCGACCACGGGTAGATGTACTGAAAATTGGAGTAGAACCAGTTGGTATAATCGTTCCCGTACATTTGTTCAACCGCTTTGGTAATGGAATACCTCAGGTCGGGCTCTGACAAGCTGGATGGGTTGGAGTTCAGTTCTGCGAATTGATCTTTGTCGCAACCCCATGCCATCAGAAAAATCAAAACAAATATAATTTTAAATCTATTTTTCATTGTTTCCTAATTTTAATGGATTAAAAGTCAACAGATAATGTAAAAGTATAAGTTGCCGTGTAAGGCATTACAGAACGCTGGAGGAAGCTGGCATCGCTGGTTGTTCCGCGGAAACTTTCCGGATTCATATTATTGGGCATTGTGTTGTACAGATAACCCAGGTTTCGGGCGTTGACTCCGATATACACATTCTGGGCTTTTATACTTTGTGCCAGATTTTTTGGCAAATTGTAGCCAATTGAAATGTTTCTCAATGCGATGTAACTCAGTTCGTTAAACCAGCTGTCGTTAATTACACCCTGTCCCCATGAGTTGGTAAAGTAGTGATAAAAACCTGCATGGGTTGGTTCCACGTATCCTGCATCAAAAGCTTCCTGGTAAGTCATTCCGCCTACATCAACCTGTTGTCCGTTGGGTGCGGTAACCATTTGTCCATCGGCAAAAACGCCTTCAGGAATTATACCGTCAGTGTATGTTCTTCCGTTGGTGTCGCTGAATCCGGATGTCCAGGTTACCCCGCCAAATTCCGGGTCACGGCCTTTGAGTGAAGTTTCCAGCCATCCGTAAGAAGTTCCGTAACGGTTGGCATAAGATGCCACATGGCCGCCAAATCTTGCGTCGATTAAAACAGAAATTGACAGGTTTTTGTAGGTGAATGCGTTGTCCCACGAACCTTCAAAATCGGGTTGAATTCTACCAATTTCTTCAACTTCATAACTTCTTTGCAGATAAGCGCCTCTCCTTGCGTCACTCCAAACCAGTTCAGGCATTCCGTTTCTTGGGTCGTTGGGGTCGTCTGCTTTATATTTTTTTGGAAGAATATCGGTCATTAATACGCCGTATTCCCCACCTTCAAAAGCAACGGAACCAATTCGGTAATTTCCGTAGTCAACATAGGTGTCACCCAAAACTTTATATGCACCAAAATCTTCATGCAGTTCTGTTACGGTAGTTTTGTTGTTCCAGTAATTAAATGTAGATGTCCAGTTGAAGTTGGTTGTTCTCACCGGAGTTACATTTACTTTTAATTCAAGACCTTCATTTTTGAGCGATCCTACGTTGGTAAGCAGGTTCGAAACCCCCGATTCCTGTGGAATTGGTACCTGACCAATCTGATTGTTAATATTTTCGTTGTAGTACGCTACGTCAAATCCTAACCGGCCGCTGAACAAACGAAGATCTAACCCGACTTCCAAAGAGTTTTTCTTTTCGGGTTGAATGTCCCGGTCAACTGATGTAGTACTTTTGGCATTATTGTAAACAAAACTTCCGTTGGCCAATTCGTAATTTTCGATAGTGTATCCCGGATTCAGGAAATAGGGAGCAGTGTCGTTACCCACCTGCGCCCATGATAAACGAACTTTACCAAATGACAACCAGTCGGGCACGGTTAGTGTTTCACTGAACAACCACGATGTACTCACTGAAGGATAGAAATAAGAGTAGTTACCTGTACCATCGGAATATACCAGTGCAGACGACCAGTCGTTACGTCCGGTAATATCGAGGAACAATGCATCTTTCCAGCCAAAGTTGGCCAAAAAGTAAAGTGAGTTAATTTGTTTTGTTCCACTTACACTACCCGTACCAATTTTTGTTCGTTTCGAATTGTCGAGAAAATAACGTCCGGGAACAATCAATCCACCATCGGTATAAACCCTGGTAAAGGATTTTTCCTGTTTCCAAAGTTCACCGCCAATCATAATGTTTGTCGAAATATCGGTGGTTAATTGTTTGGTAATGTTGGCAACCACTTTTCCGGTTTGACTCAGGTCTTTGTCATGTCTCAGTTCATAATAACCACCCTCGTTGGCATACCCTGTTCCGAGTTCCTTGTTTTCATACTCGGCACTATATGAGTTCATGTTACCTTCCACACGCAACGACAACCAGTTGGTTAAATTTGCGGTTAATCCAACTATTGGCCTGACAACCTGTTCCATCCGTGAACTTCTGTTCAGATTATACTGAAACCAGGTTGAGTTGGCTGGTACATAAACATAGTCGTCGCCGTAATTTGAATTTGGTACACCGCCGTGTGAGGCTTGCCAAACTTCGCGTTTTTTCCATTTGTTGGTATCGTACCAGTTCACCCAGGTCCCATCGATGAATCGTTCAGCGAGGTCGTTTCTCGGGTTTTGCGGATTTGATGTGGTAAATGAAATGGATGCGTCGGCTTCCAGCCAGGTGGCCATTTTGTGCGTACCGGAAAACATCAGCGAATTTCTGGTGAATTTGTTGGACGGAAAAACACCGGTTCTGTGATTGTATGAATCTGACAGGTAGAAAGAACTTTTTTCGTTTCCACCACTAACAGCTACCGAAGTATTGCTGTTAAAGCCGAGGTCATACGCATCGAGCATGTTTCTTTTTGTTGGATTGAAACTGGTAGTTGAACCATCGTAGTCCACAATATTGCGCCCGTCAAACCTGGGGCCAAAACCCATCCATTCCCATCCAAAACCTTGTTTTGTGGGCCTTCCCTGAGAATCCAGGTAAAACTGATTATTGGAAAACCGGTAATAATTGTCGTTGCTGTCTTTTTCGCCGTAATCCACATAACCCGGCATAGCACCCGGTCCGTATTCGTACTGAAAATCGGGCTGGGCAAATGCGTGGTCGATACCAAAAGACTGTGTTACTTTTACGCCCAGGCCTCTTTTCCCCTGGCCGTCTTTCGTTTTAATAACAATAGCACCATTAATACCACGTGAACCATACAGTGCGGTTGCAGCAGCACCTTTCAGAACCGAGATTGATTCGTAATCGTCGGGGTTCAGGTTTTTCAACTGGTTACCAAAGTCGTTGGAACTACCATCCCAGTCGGCATGAGCGGCTGAGATATCATTATCAAGAATAACCCCATCTATTACAAATATTGGCTGGTTGTTTCTCGAATTTAAAACCGATACGCCGCGAATCTGGATTTTTGTATTACCAAACAAACCACCATCTGAAGCGCCAATACTCATACCGGCAGATTTGCCCTGCAAAGCCTGAACGGTGTTTACCGTGTTCAATGCAGCAACTTCCTCACCATCTACTTCGGTAAACGCATAACCGATTTTTTTGGTTTCACGTTTAATACCCAGTGCTGTAACTACTACCTCGTCAAGCCCAATGGCATCAACAGTCAGGGTTACACTCACTGCCGAGCGGTTGTTTACAGGTTCTTCAACAGTTGTCATACCCACAAATGAAAAAACCAAAACCGCGTCTCCCGACGAAACATTCAACGTGTAGTTACCGTCAATATTGGTAACTGTGCCGTTTGCCGTTCCTTTTTCAATTACAGTAGCGCCTGGAATTCCGGCGCCTTCAGCGTCAGTAACAGTACCTGTTACCGCGTGCTGTGCAATTGCTCCTGCTACCAGGACAAAGCACATTGTCAGTGTTAATAAAACCTTTCGCATAGATTCTTTAAATTTAAATTAGAAATTAGACCCTCTTTTTTTCTTTCGCATTGTTTAAAATTAACTGTGTAAATCGCTAAATAGCTTTTGATATAACATGGCTGTTACTCCCAATAATCCTGAATGTTCCCAAATTTCAGAAATGACAATTTTTGTATTGGCATAAATCTGCTCCAGGCAAAATTTATTAAGTGATTGTTGAATAGAAGTAAGTACAAACTGATTGGCTGCCGAAATTGGGCCTCCAAGCACAATAATATCGGGGTTTAACAACTGAAGTGTTACCGAAAGACCTTTGCCCAGGGCAAGTCCAACCTGATGAAGCAGGTAAATGGAAAACTCGTCGCCCGCTTTGGCTGCACTAATTACATCTTCGGGTTTTAAACCTTCAGGGCGGTTTTTAAATTGCTCGGTAAGCTGGGAGATTTTTTTCTCAGCAATTCCTTTTTTTGCCTCTCTTACTAAAACGTATGCCGAAGCAACAGTTTCGAGGCAGCCCCGTTTTCCGCAAATACACAGGTTGCCGTCTTCTACAAGCTGTATGTGCGAAAGTTCTCCTGCAAATCCGCTGGCGCCGTTATACAGTTTTCCATCAATAATAATTCCCAGACCAACGCCGTAACTCCAGGTAACCACAATGGCGTTTTTATGTCCTTTTGCCGCACCAAAAATATATTCGCCAAAAGCCTGCATCCGGGCATCGTTGTTAACGTAAACCAGTTTGCCAAATTTATCTTCGAGTCGTTTTTTTACATTTTGGAAAGTTTTATTTTTTATGGTAAAGTTAATTCCCTTCACTTCGTCAATCAATCCGGGCATTGTAATGCCAACCCCTAAAATTCGCTTTTCGTTAATTTTGTTGTCTGTAATAAGTTGTTTGGCATGCCTGTAAATTTTATCTACCAGTTGATTATCATCGATTGATGTCTCAAATTTAACAAGTGGTGTAACTGCCTGGTTATTTGAATTGTATATGATTATTTTTGCCCGGTAACGCTCAATTTCGCAGGCAATTACAAATATTGAATTGTTGGATAGACCAAACAGGGTAGGTTTTCTGCCTCCCCGCGATTCTCCCGTTCCCCGCTGTTCGATATAATTTAAATCGGTAAGTTCATTTAAAAGTGATATCGCGGTAGGAAGACTTACCCCAATTCGTTTACTGATTACCGGTCCCGAAAGGGTTTCATGTTTGTACAACAGGCTCAGTATTTTCTTTTTTTGCTGATATTTTTTCAGCAAGGTTCCTGTCAGTTCACCGGTTTTTATTTCGCCATTTAATATCATAGCATTGGTTGTAAAAACTTGCGCAAGTTAAACAAAGAATTTCGTTAAAAACAAATAATTATTAAAAAATTTTAAAAAGAATTTGATTTTTGAAAAAAATAATGATTTGATTCGTGTTTTACGAAAAAATGTAAGTAAGATTTTTTGCTTTTAAATTTTAATTTGAATTCGACCCTGAAAATTCCGATGCCCATGTCATTCTGATTCAAATTTGAATTCTCGAAGCCAAAAAATTAATAGCTTTGACTCCATAATCAAGTTATGGAAAAATGAAACAGACAAAACAATCATTTTTGGCAGCGATAGCTTTTGCATTTGTATTTTTTAATGCACATGCCGATGTCAAACTTCCCAAAATTTTCAGTTCCAACATGGTTTTGCAACAGGGAATTGAAACTCCGGTTTGGGGTTGGGCCGACAAGGGAGAAAGAATAGTTGCAACGTTTAATGGAAATACAGTTCGCACCAGAGCGAACAACCAGGGAAAATGGCAGGTTAAATTGCCCGCACAGGAGTATGGCGGACCTCATTCACTTATTATTAAAGGGAAAAATACCGTCGAACTGAAAAATGTGATGATAGGAGAGGTCTGGGTCTGTTCCGGACAGTCGAACATGCAGTGGCGGGTTGATCAAAGCAACAACCCCGAAGAAGAAATTGAAGCTGCCAACTATCCGGGAATAAGGCTGTTTACCGT
>CAZXHP010000112.1:2227-12228 GCA_964639655.1 uncultured Mariniphaga sp. | reverse complement strand
GCCCAAATGATTAAAAACCGGGTTGAAAACTGATAGCGTTCAGTAAAATGCAGCATCAAAAGTCCGATGTAGCTTAACGGTGGTCCGGGCAACACAGGCAAAACTCCACCCAAGATTCCGCCAATTATAAAAAGCACACCCAATACGATCAGAAGGTAATCCATTTTCAGAAAATTAAATTTGTCTGCAAATAAACGCAGAAATTTCATTACCACTCCATTCGTTTTTGATTATCTTAAAAGGCAGTTTAAAAAATCAAACGGCAGGCTATGCCGTACCTTTTGAAATCAGCACGGGAAAGCCTGCCGTTGAAAAATGAGTCGTAACGAAACTAAAGCCTTCTTCCCCTGATAATTGATATTAAAATGGAAATCAGGGCAAAAATGAGTAAAATATGAATCAGGTGGCCTACCGAAAATGCAAAAAATCCAATTAGCCATCCAATGACCAAAATAACGGCAATAATGTACAATAATCCTCTCATGACTTTTAAATTAATGATTTTGTAAGGTGTTTTCAGAATAATTGCTGGATTTTCTCAATAACTAACATGCCAATGTTAATTGTTTCTTTAAAAACTTACACAACAGCTTGATTATTTATTAAAAAAGTATTTTCTTTGCAAGCCGTTAAAATAACGTGTTTGTTTGTACATCAAGAAATTATATAAAAATGTCACAAGTTTGTCAAATAACAGGGAAAAGAGCGATGGTGGGCAATAATGTTTCCCACTCGAAACGCAGGGTTAAAAGGAAGTTTAATGTTAACCTGTTCAAAAAGAAATTTTATCTTCCGAATGAAAACCGCTGGGTTGTTTTAACCGTATCGGCACACGGACTTCGCACCATCAATAAAAAAGGTGTGGTCGCTGCCATTCAGGAAGCAAAAGAAAAAGGAATTATCGAAAAAATTTAAAGGACTGAGCAATGGCTAAAAAAGGTAAAGGCAACAGGATTCAGGTTATTTTGGAATGCACCGAACATAAAGAGAGCGGAATGCCTGGTACATCGCGGTACATTACTACCAAAAACCGGAAAAATACTCCTGACAGGTTGGAAATGAAGAAGTACAATCCCGTTTTGAAGAAAGTTACTGTACATAAAGAAATTAAATAAATTGTTGAGTTATGGCAAAGAAAGCAGTTGCAACATTACAAAAAGGCGCGGGTAAAGGCCATTCAAAAGTGATTAGAATGGTTAAATCGCCAGTTACCGGTGCATACATGTTTAAAGAAGAAGTAATTACCAACGATGAGGTAAAAGATTATTTTCAAAAACAATAAGGATATTGCGCAAGTAAAGAAAAAAGCTTTCATCACCCGGTGGAAGCTTTTTTTTGTTCGCGAACGTTCGCAGTAATGGTTATAGAAAATATTGCTATTTTTGGCCACCACAAATTTTTAATCAATGGGAATATTTGGAAGTTTTACCCGAAGTAAAAAGGAAAATCTGGACAAAGGCCTTTCCAAAACAAAAGAGAGTGTTTTTAAAAAGTTGAGCCGGGCCGTTGTTGGCAAATCGAAAGTGGACGACGAAGTGCTGGATAACCTGGAAGAAGTGCTGATTACTTCTGATGTAGGCGTTGAAACCACCCTTAAAATTATTGAACGGATTGAAGAACGCGTAGGCCGCGATAAATACATGGGAATCGAAGAACTTAACCGCATTTTAAAAGAGGAGATTGCCGGTTTGCTGGAAGAGAACAACTCGGGCGATGTTTCCGATTTCGACCTTCCCGACATTGAAAAACCTTATGTAATTATGGTGGTTGGCGTAAACGGCGTGGGCAAAACAACCACCATCGGAAAATTGGCTTATCAGTTTAAAGAAGCCGGCAAAAAAGTGTATCTGGGCGCTGCCGATACGTTCAGGGCAGCAGCTATCGAGCAGCTCGAAATCTGGGCTCAGCGCGTAGATGTTCCCATCGTAAAACAGAAAATGGGCGCCGATCCGGCGTCGGTCGCTTACGACGCACTTTCGTCGGCCAAAGCCAACGATGCCGATGTGGTTATTATTGACACTGCCGGACGTTTGCACAACAAGGTGAACCTGATGAACGAGCTTTCGAAAATTAAAAAAGTGATGTCGCGTATTGTGCCTGGCGCCCCCCACGAAGTACTTTTGATACTCGACGGCTCAACCGGACAAAATGCGTTTGAGCAGGCCAAACAGTTTACCAAAGCTACCGAAGTTACGGCATTGGCCCTCACCAAACTCGACGGAACAGCAAAGGGTGGGGTAGTGATTGGTATTTCCGACCAGTTTAAAATTCCCGTAAAATATATCGGAATTGGAGAAAAAATGGAACACCTGCAAATTTTCAGACGACGGGAATTTGTAGCGTCGCTTTTTTCTGAATCCTGAAAATTTGTTTACTCGTTTTTCAGCTCCTTCGGTTTTTTGGGTTCTTTCGGGGTTGGAAGCGCCAAATCTTCCGCTACCAGTTCCCAACCTACCGAGTCAATCAGTTGCCTGATTATAGCTACGGTATCTGCAGCCTGATTGCGGGCGATGTCGAAAAGGTAGCTGCGTTCAATTTTTTCGCGAATGAACTCCTTCGATTTAGCGTTGATATTTGTAAAGTCCAGTTCCGAAAACTTGTTAATAATTCCTTTCTGCACGTCGTAAAACTCCAGGTCGGTGTCGATACTCATAATCTCCGGATCGGGAAATTGCGATAGTTTTACCCGTCTTTTTTCGGGTTGCATTTCAATATTGATTTTGGTAAGGTCGAACCCAATCAAAACTTTGGCCTTAACTATAAGCAACGCTTTTTTCTCCATTTGCAGCAGTTTGAAAAACATACTTTTCCCGTCGCGGTGGGCAAATACTTCTGAGAATTCGCCTTCGACGGTTATCAGTTTGCAAACGTGTTTAATTTTATCGAGCAAAATGGTTGACTGAACCTTGCTCACCTTCGGATTCCGGCTTGTTAAAAACCAGTGTGTGGCTAAAATACCTCCGGCCAAACCCAGTAAAATACCAATCAAAATAAGAAATTCCATGCAATTGTCAGTTTTACGAACTAAGATAGAATTTTTTAGGGAGAACCGGGTCTAAAACATTAATTTTCATCATTGTCGGCTGAATTATCCGCACCGTCACCGTCTGTTTGCGGCAAAAAATGTTGTGCCATGGTAAAAACCGGATAATCATCGGAAATTGCACCGAGGTTTACCGCACAGGCCACCACGAGTTCTTCTTCGGGATAAACCAGCAAGGCTGCCCCGCCGCCTGTAACAGTGCCGCTTCGTCCGTAAATTGTTCGCCCTTCACGATCTTCCATCAGAATCCAACCGTTGGCCATGTTGGATGGGACAGCGTTGTAGAGTGTTACCGGTTCAAAAAGCCGCGCCTTAATCTCATCTGAAAAATAATCGGAATAAAGCAGGGCATTGCCAAATTTAACGAGGTCTTCGGCATTGGAAAGTAATCCTTCGGAAGGTGATCTGAAGCGCATATCGCGTGTAGTTGCATTAACTTTTTGTGCAATAAAATTGTGGTCGTAAAAAACCGACCGACCCTTAATTGAAATAAAAGGGTTGTCGGTTACCGTATTCTCCAGATTCAGCGTGTCGGTAACGAATTGTTTAAGAACCGTGCTGAAATTTTTGCCGGTAACTTTTTCCATAATAACGCCCAACAGATTATAATCGTACATGTGGGGTACAAGGTACATTCCCGGAGTAAACACCAGCGAGTCGGCTTTAAAATTATCAATCCCGGCCTGCATCGTTACGTTCAGTCCTCTCCAGTCTTTTTCTTCACCGTTGGGTTCTCTTATTCCCGATGTATGGTCGGCCAAATGACGAAGAGGAAGTTTGAACTGTTTTTCCGGAAAATCGGGATAATAATGCTGAACGACAGAATCGGGGTGAAGAGTCCCGTCTTCAACCATTTTTTGATAAATCAGATTGGTAAATAGTTCGGAAACCTGGCCTATTCTGAATTTGGTATTTCGGGTAACCGGAACTTCCAAATCTTCGGATGCCAGTCCCATTCCTTCGGAGTAAATTATTTTTCCCGCTTTGGCAATGGCGAATGTTCCGCCGGGAACAAAGTTGCGTGTCAAATAAAAAACGGCGTCCTTCCGGGCAGCTTTTATTTCCTTAACGTACGTTCTGTCGTAAAGTACTTCGGTTTTGTTTTTTTTACAGGTTGAATGCGAAAATAAAATGACAAATAAAACTGAATACCGCAGAATTTTTTTCACCATCATATTTATTATTTTTCTGAATTGTATAAAAATTGCCGCAAAAATAGGGAATTCAACGCATCTGTTTTACCAAAAAAAGAAAAATTTCAGCCGGCAGCAACATGGGTTACTTCATTTTCCGACCGGGCAATGGTAACGGCGCCGCAGCTGTCGCTCCATACATTTACCGAAGTTCGCAGCATATCGAGAATACGGTCAACTGCCAGCACCAGCCCAATGCCTTCGAGCGGAAGACCGACAGCGGTTAAAACCACCGTCATCATCACCAGTCCGGCCATTGGAATTCCGGCGGCGCCGATGGATGCAAGCAACGCTGTTACCACAATAAGCATTTGCTGGAGAAAACTCAGATCAACACCGTACGCCTGCGCAATAAACATGGCTGCAACACATTCGTAAAGCGCCGTTCCGTCCATGTTAATGGTGGCGCCAAGCGGAAGTGTAAAACTTGAAATTTTATTGGAAACACCGCTGTTATTTTCCAGCGCCTCCATGGTAAGCGGCAATGTGGCACTCGACGATGATGTTGAAAATGCGGTTAACAATGGCGCTGCCATGTTTTTCAGATGAGCATACGGTTTCGCTTTACCAATAAACCGGACGATGATTGGAAGCGTAACCAGTGCATGAATTAGCAAGGCGGCTACAACAGTGAGGCTGTAAATAGCCAGACTTCCCGCAATGCTGGCCAGTTCGCCCGAGTTACGTTTAACTTCAGCAGCTACTATCCCGAATATACCCAGGGGAGTAAATTTAATGATGAACAGGGTGACCTTCATCATTACTTCAAAAAATGCATCGAAAAAGGTAGTTAGTGTTTCCCTGTATTTTGTGGCTGTTTTTGTAATAAAAAAACCGAAAAGAATGGCAAAAAATATCACAGGTAAAATGTCACCCTTAGCCATTGAATCAATGATGTTCTCGGGAATCAGCCGGTAGAAAATGTCTCTCACCGAACCTGTGTTTTCCGTCAATCCTTCCACAGTTTTCGAAAAACCGAGATCGACACCCACACCGGGCCGAATGAGGTTCACCATGGTAAGCCCCGTTAAAATGGCCAGGGTACTGGTGCCCAAATAGTAAAACATGGTTTTTATTCCAAGACGCCCCAGGTTTTTTCCGTCGCCCATGCTGGTTACCCCGCTTATAATCGAGCTGAAAACCAATGGTATAATTACCATTTTTAATGCGCGAAGAAAAATGTCGCCAATCCAGGAAACATATTCTACTCCGTCGGGCACAAAATAGCCAAAAAGTACCGCAAGTATAAAAGCAATAAGGATTTGCCAGTGTAATTTGATTTTTAAAATTTTCACCTTTCCGGATTTAACAGGTTTTTATAACGGGTTGCTAAATTAGTTTTTTCAGGAAATATGACAAATTTTAATTAAAATCTTACGCGCACAATATCGCCGTAAACTCTCAATTTAGGATGATCCACAAACGCTCTTACCTGGTATTCTTTTCCTTCCTTTTTTAATTGCGGACTTACCGTAAAAAGACCGGTGCCGGAAACTTCAACGGTTTTGGTTTCGCGCCAATCATCGGAATACAGCTCTTCCACAAAACCGGCATATTCGCGAAACTGAAACCCTGCCTCCAGTTTTTCAGCATCTCCAGTTTTTAATAACTCCCCGTTAAATGTTAACGGATCGTCGCCGGATGCCGAAATTAGCGGGCGAAGCGTCAATGCTGCCGGTGGCTTTAATGCAGGTTCGCAATTTGTTATTTTCAGCACAATCGGGTTGTGCCATTTATGGTTGTTGTAAATACGCTGTGCCCTTACGCATGAGACATGAAGTCCCTCTTCTTTTTGATCAAAATATGTTTTGGCATCTGTTTCCGGCTGATATTCGACTAATTCACCAGACTGTCCTAAAACACTAACCTCGCTGTTTTCAGTTGTCAGTACCGATTTAATTAAAAATTCTTTTCTTTTTCCCCGCTGCCAGTCGGGAATTTTGGTTAAATGAGCATAAAGCGTTTTTTCTTCGGGTTTCCAGGTGAACCAAATGTTTTCTTCGTTGGGCAAAATCCAGGGGGCTACTTTTTCAACAGCTTCTCGATTGATAAAATTCCACGCGGCCATTTCCCGCAAATTGGCCTCCTGTTCTTCCGGTAATTCTCCGTTGGGTTTCGGTCCGACGTTCAACAGTAGATTTCCGCCTTTTGCGCGGGTTTCAATAAGAATTTCAATTAGCCGCGATCCCGTTTTATAGATTTCGTTTGTGGGTTTGAACGCCCATTGTGTTCCCATGGTAATGCACGCTTCCCAGGGCTCTTCGGAAGTAATTCCCAAAACCGTTTGTTCCGGTGTTTGTATGGCGCCGCGCGTAACCACAATATCGGGCTGAAGTTCCCAGACCACCTCTTTGCACTTTTCCTGTAAAGCTCCTTCGCCACCGTCAAAAAAAATGATGTCGATGTCGCCGTACTGAGTCATCAACTCCATACATTGAAGTTCAAGTAGTTCCAGGTATTTTTTCATCTTATTTTCGGGAATTGGATGGGGAAAACGGCGCCTTACCTGCAATCCGTTTTTGTACAGAAAATTAAAATCTTCGGGCGAAAAGTAAAATCCCACTGCCAGCCCGGCATTTCTTGTGGCTTCAACGTATTCAGCCAGTAAATCTTTACCATAAGGCGTGTTCATAATATTGAAAGCGGTGGTTTGGGTATCCCACATACAAAATCCGGAATGGTGTTTTGTGGTAAAAACGATATATTTCATGCCGGCAAGTTTGGCAAGCGTTGCTATTTCACCAGGCGAAAAATCTTTGGGATTGAACGTTTTGGGCAGTTCGTTTACAAAACGGTTCAGGTAATCCTCTGAAGCCCCGGCCATGGAATGGCTGATGACAACACCCAGCTGGCTGTCGAAACTAAAATGAATAAACATGCCAAACCCCAGGTCGCGGAACCACTCGAGCCGTTCGGATTTGTTCAGGTTCAGAAAATCCTTGCCTCTATTTTCCTGTGCGTGGAGTGCAACAAAAAACGAAAACAGGGAGAAGGTTAAAATTATCTTTTTCATCGAATTGCGCATAGCTTTTTAGATTTTCAATTAAATCGACATCAGTTAATAGTTGGTGCAATTTAAAAATAAACAAGCTAAAAATTATATATTCGTGGATTAATCAGAACATTTAAACAAAAAGAATATGTTTAAAAAGGAAATTTATTCCAGTAGAAGAAATAAACTGAAAAATAAAATCAGAAGCGGTGTTGCATTGTTTTTGGGGAATATGGAATCGCCCATGAATTATTTGGACAACACCTATCATTACAGGCAAGACAGTTCGTTTTTGTATTTTTTTGGGCTCGATTTTCCGGGGTTGGCCGGAGTAATCGATTTCGACAGTGGTGAAGAATTGATTTTCGGAAACGATGTAGATATCGACGCTATTATCTGGATGGGGCCGCAGGTTACCATTCGGGAGAATGCTGCGAAAGCGGGGGTTTTGAAAACCGCTCCTTTAGCAAAACTGAATGATTTCCTTTCGGGTGCAATTCAGCAAGGCAGAAAAATTCATATTTTGCCCCCTTACCGGGGCGAAAACAAAATCTGGCTGGAGCAATTGCTTGGAATTTCTGCGTTGCGGGTTAATGAATATGCATCGGTTGAACTGATAAAAGCTGTGGTGGATTTACGTTCTGTAAAAGAACCTGAAGAAATTGAGGAGATAAAAAAAGCGTGTACTACCGGTTATGAAATGCATGTAGCAGTTATGAAACTGGCCAAACCCGGAGTGCGTGAACAACAAATTGCGGGAACCATTGAAGGCATTGCTGCCTCCGGCGGCGGAATGATTTCTTTCCCGATAATATTATCGCAAAATGGCGAAACACTGCATAACCACGATCATTCACAAATTTTAAAAGAAGGCAGGTTATTATTAACGGATGCAGGCGCCGAATCGCTGCTGCATTACGCTTCCGACTTTACGCGAACAGTGCCGGTTGGCGGAAAATTCAGCACCAAACAACGCGAGATTTATGAAATTGTACTGGCTGCCAATAATAAAGCCGCAGAACTGACAAAACCCGGCGTTACCTATAAATCGGTGCATTTGGCTGCGAGCGAAGTCATTGCCGAAGGGTTAAAAGCACTTGGCCTGATGAAAGGCGATATAAAAGAGGCTGTTACAGCCGGAGCGCATGCCTTGTTTTTTCCGCACGGGTTGGGACATATGATGGGACTCGATGTACATGATATGGAAGATTTGGGGCAAATATATGTAGGTTACGATGATGAAATCCGGCCGTCAACGCAGTTTGGAATTGCTGCTTTGCGGTTGGGACGCCGCTTGCAACCGGGTTTTGTGGTAACCAACGAACCGGGAATTTATTTTATTCCGGCACTCATCGACCAGTGGCAGCGGGATAAAACCAATGCCGGTTTTGTCAATTTTGATAAGGTAAATGAATATCGTGGTTTTGGCGGAATCCGTCTCGAAGATGACCTTTTGGTAACCGAAACCGGAAGTGAAATTTTGGGAAAACGTGTTCCGGTTGAACCCGACGAAGTTGAAAAAATTGTGGCGGGTTAGTTTGGTTTTTCCATCTGTTTTTTTAAAATGCGGTGGTAAAAATAATCCATCTCGGTTTTTATTTCATCCCTGATTTCCCTGCATTTCTGCCTGATTTCTTCTTTGTTTCTGGAATTTTTGTAAGGATTATGAAACCCTAAATGCATTTTGCGTTTGTAGTTTATGGGAGGAATTTTCAACTGCTCAACAGTACCATCACCTACAGTTATCAGGTAGTCGAACGCCATGTGGTCGAATTTGGAATAATGCATCGGCACCTGGGGTTTCAAACTGATTCCGATTTCTGCCATCACTTCAATAGCGATTGGACTTACGTGGTCCACCGGTTTGATTCCGGCAGAATAAATTTCCAGGTTTTTATCGTAACTTCTCAGTATGGCTTCAGCCATCTGGCTCCGGCAGGAATTCTGATTGCTTAAAAAAAATACCTTCATTAAATTAGCGGTTTTAAGTTTTTTATTCTTTGGTTTACCAGATTTTATTTTTTGCCGATAAAATAACATTTAAATGACATTTTTCAAAATTACAACCCGGTTGATTTTGTTGAAAGTTAAACTTTTACAGATGTTCTTCAACATAAATTCCGGGATTAAGTTGGAAACTTCATTTTTATCTGTGTTGAACGTAACCTTTTTTAAGCTGTAATTCATCAGACCACTAACATTTAAATTGATTTTAAAATCTTTGAGTATTAAGGTGTAATTCCCTATTTTCGTAGTCTGATTATTTTATGCACACCATGATTTAATGGTATTAAAATTTTGTAAATGGAACCTAAAGATCTGAAAAGCCCTGACGGGTTAGAAAGCGGACAGGATGCGAAGGACAATAAATCCGGAAAAACTACCGCTTCGAATGAAAAAATTGAGCACAAGGAAAAGGCTGAAGAGGTTGTTAAAGAGAACGAAGGTTTAGAACAGGAAACTGCCGGCGCTGATGAGCAGAAAGAAGCGGATAGTGTTGATTCAGAAGAGGAAAAATCTGCTGAATCAGAATTGCCTGAAAAGGAGCAGTTGCCTGCACAGCAACCGGAAGAGCCTGTGGAAGCGGTTGATAATATTGGAGAACAACCCGGAACGGATGAACCGGCAGAAGAGCCGGAAACTGCCGGCGCTGAAGAGCAGAAAGAGGCGGATAGTGTTGATTCAGAAGAGGAAAAATCTGCCGAATCAGAATTGCCGGAAAAGGAGCAGTTGCCTGCACAGCAACCGGAAGAGCCTGTGGAAGCGGTTGATA
>CAZXHP010000112.1:0-2127 GCA_964639655.1 uncultured Mariniphaga sp. | reverse complement strand
ATATTGGAGAACAACCCGGAACGGATGAACCGGCAGAAGAGTCGGAAACTGCTGAAGTACCCGGTGACAATAAAACGGAAGAATCTGCGGAATCGGAGACCGGGAGTGTTGAAAACGAACTTTTGAAAGAAGAAGTTGCAGTTGCCGCACCGCTTCCCGGAAAAGGAAAAGTGGAAAAAAAAGAATTGAAAAAGCCGGTTCCGGCTCAAAAAGATAATGCGGATTATTCTGCATACAGTCAGATTGAATTGGTTAATGCCCTGCGTGATGTACTGGATAACAATGGCGACCATGATATAAGAGAAGAAGTTGAAACCATTAAAGCAGCTTTTTATAAATCGGTTTTAGAAGAAGCCGAAGCGCAAAAAAAACAATTTATCGAAGAAGGTGGTGATGAAGAGGAATTTGAAGCTGAAGAAAACCCTTATGAACAAGACATCAAAGATTTGTTGAAAAGGTACCGGCAAATCAGGCACGAGTTTAATAAAAAAATGGAACAGGAGAAGGAGGTCAACCTTCAGCTGAAATATGACATTATTGAGGAGATTAAAGGTTTAATTCACAAGGAAGAGTCAATTAACAAAACTTTTCAGGATTTCAGGGATTTGCAGCAGCGCTGGCGTGAGATCGGCCTGGTTCCGCAATCAAAAATGAAAGACCTGTGGGATACTTACCATTTTCATGTAGAAAATTTTTATGATTATATAAAAATTAACAAAGAGTTGCGTGATCTCGATCTGAAAAAAAACCTGGAAATGAAAATCAGGTTGTGCGAACAGGCAGAGGAGCTACTGCTGGAACCCAATACCATAAAGGCTTTTAACCAACTGCAGAAATTGCATGAACGCTGGCGCGAAATTGGTCCGGTACCGCGCGAAAATAAAGATGACATCTGGGAAAGGTTTAAAGCCGCAACCGCCAAAATTAATAAAAAACACCAGGAATATTTTGAAAACCGGAAAGCGGAGCAGAAGAAAAATCTGGATGCCAAACGGGCACTTTGCGAGCAGGTGGAAGAAATAAATGCGCTGGAACTGAATAGCTATAAAGATTGGGCGGAAAAATCGAAGGAGGTAGTGAACCTGCAAAAACTGTGGCGTACTATCGGATTTGCGCCGCGTAAAGACAATAATAAAATTTACAGACGGTTCCGCGAGGCCTGCGACAGGTTTTTTGATGCCAAACGCGAATTTTATTCCAAAAACAAAGAACTTCAGCAAAATAATTTTCAGTTGAAAACCGACCTTTGTTTGCAAGCCGAAGCGCTGAAAGATAGTGACGACTGGCGGAAAACGACTCAGGACCTTATTAATATTCAAAAACAGTGGAAAGAAATTGGCCCGGTTCCCCGGAAACATTCCGAAGCACTTTGGAAACGTTTCAGGGCTGCCTGCGATTACTTTTTCAACAGAAAATCGGAACATTTTTCCAGTATAGATACCGAGCAGGAAGAAAACCTGAAAGAAAAAGACCAGTTGATAAAAGAAGTTGAAAATTTTAAATCGACCGGCAATGTAGATGAAAACCTGAAAATTTTAAAAGATTTTCAGCGCCGCTGGACCGAAATAGGTCACGTTCCGATAAAAAAGAAAGATGAGGTTCAAAAACAGTTCAGGGATGCCATTAATAAATTGTTCGACGATTTAAATCTCGATGAATCTAAGCGCAACCTGCTTAAATTCAGAACTAAAATGGCTTCATTTTCCGAGTCTTCGCGCGGGCAGAATAAAATGCGGCTCGAACGCGATAAGTATATGAACAAATTGAAGCAACTGGAAAACGACCTGGTTTTGTTGGATAACAATATCGGATTTTTTGCCAAATCGAAAAATGCCGAAACGCTGATTAAAGATGTAAAACGGCAGATAGAGCAAACCAAAGAGAAAATAGAGTTGCTTAAAGATAAAATCAGGGTGATTGACGAGATGGATCAGTCGGAGGAATAACTAAAAAAAGCCGTCTTCCTTGCGAAAGACGGCTTTGGGTCTATTTAATTGAAATTACTTCCTGTAAACTTTTTTGTAGCCGTATATGGCACTGTCGCCCAGTTCTTCTTCAATGCGAAGCAACTGATTGTATTTGGCCATGCGGTCGGAACGGCTCAGTGAACCGGTTTTAATTTGTCCG
>CAZXHP010000111.1:0-12628 GCA_964639655.1 uncultured Mariniphaga sp. | reverse complement strand
TCCATCCTCCCTGTTTTGAAAAAAGAACTGTTGATATTTTATTTTAATCCGATGGGAAAAAGCAGGTAATTCACAAACAAAAGCCTCATTTTAGTTCCACGCGTGCTTCCGGTGAAAGTAACGTATAGCTTTGGTCAGAGTATCACGATACTTTAGTCAGAGTATCACGATACTTCGGTCAGAGTATAACGATACTTCGGTCCGAATATCACGATACTTCGGTTCGAGTATCACGATACTTTGGTTCGAGTATCACGTTACTTTTTTCTGCATACAGTTTCAGCCGGTAACTTTTTTGAAACCGGCGTCTTTCATCGCCGACAAAATCCGGTTGCCGGGTCGGTAGTTTACACTTACTTTTCTGATGGAGGCAGCTGAAACATCAGCTGCTTCATCCTCACCCCGGCATGCCGGATAAAAATTTGTACTTTTGGTAAAAATCAATATCGACGACTATGAACAAGCCAATTGTTTTTTTATTTCTGTGCATTTTCTTTTCATGTACATGGCAATCCGATGAACAGGTTGCGGAAAAAATTATAGCGTTGGAACTCGATGCGCTGGAGAAATGGGGAAAAGGAGACCCTTCCGGGTTTCTTGAACTATCGGCGCCGGATGTGGTCTATTTCGATCCCATGACGGAAAAACGGCTTGATGGCCACGAGGCCCTCACAAAATTATATGAAAGCCTGAGGGGGCAAATTCACGTGGACAGTATTCAGATGTCCAACCCAAAAGTTCAGGTAGGGAAAGAGCTGGCCGTGCTTACCTTTAACCTCGTTTCGTGGTCGGGCGGTACCGGCCACCGCTGGAATTGCACCGAAGTTTACCGGATGGACAACAAAGAATGGAAAATCATTCAAACCCACTGGTCGCTTACCCAACCGGAGCTAAAGCAAACACCGGGGTAAATCAGTGGAACGGATAGAATAGAAAATGAAAAAATCGACTTTAACGAAAAAACGTTGATTTCAGCTTTTGAGTCGGGTGTGATTTTGAAAATTTTAGAGGCGATGGAAAATCAAATTTGAAAAATTTCCCCTCCGACCTCCATTCCAAAAACTACTTTTATACTTTAGCATCACTTTTAAAAATGCACGCATTTTGTTTCCCCCGGAGCGGACCCGGTAGCTATCAGATTGTAATCCGTTTCTGGGGATTTCAAAAAAAGGCACTATAAATAATTCAGTTTATTTGAATTTGTTATCCAAATGGCTATCTTTGTGAGGTATTAGTCAAAAAAGAAATGAAGTATTCTGAAATTGAGAAGAAACTAAAAAAGGCCGGATGCTCCTGGGTCAGGGACGGCAAAAAACACCCTATTTGGTTTAGTCCAATAACGGGATTGGAATTTCAGCTGAGCCACCATAAAAGTCAGGAAGCAAAATTCGGCACAATGAAGTCCATCAGTAAAGATTCAGGGGTCAGTCTTTAACCCCTGTTTTAAAAAAGGAGGTTGTTATGAAATTGAATGCAATAATTGAGAAAGGAAAAGACGGAACATTTGATGTACACTACGATGTAGAGCAAGAGAATCCGTACAGTTTTAGTTTATTTGGCCAGGGGAATACCGTTGAAGAGGCGATTGAAGATTTTTATGCAAGTCGCGATGAGATGAAAGAATACTACCAGGAAGTTGGAAAAGAATTTCCGGAAGATTTGGAGTTTGATTTTAAATATGACATGGCTTCATTTTTAGATTCATACAGCGACAAAATATCACTTGCAGGGCTGGGGCGGTTAACCGGGATAAACCGTAAACAATTAAGTCACTATCTGACACGTAAAAGGAATCCGAGCCGGAAAACTATTGAAAAAATAGAATCTGCATTGCATGAATTTGGCGAAGAGATTAGTCAGGTTCGTTTTATTTGACATTGTGGTTTGATGAAATTTGGAGACTAATACACTTTTAAAATCCTGACTTTTGGCACGATATCAAGGTTTCCCTAAAAAAACAAAAGCACTTAAAACATTGATTTTAAGTGCTTTTGTTTTTATTTGTTTTTTGAGTTGTGCCCAGTAAAGGACTCGAACCTTCACGTCCAATAGGACACTAGTCCCTGAAACTAGCGCGTCTACCAATTCCGCCAACTGGGCTTTTGCTGAAAGAACGTTTTAAACTTTTCCGGTAAATATTTGCCGGTTCAAATTCGAGGTGCAAATATATAAAAAAACGGTTCTGTCAGCGCAGATTCGCTTAGATTTTTTAAACCATTTTAATCTGTTCGCCAACGGTGTGTTTTTCACAATAGCGGCACCGCAACGCAATGGGCGAAGTGTCCACCACTTTAAAACGGGTGGTTATTTTTTCGTTGTTGGTAATACACTTCGGGTTGAAACACTTCACAATTCCAACGATTTCTTTTGGAGTTTCCACCACTTTTTTCTCTACCACCTCGTAGTCGCGAATGATGTTCAGTTTGGCATGGGGAGCAATCAGTGCAATTTTGTTGATTTCGTCGTTTTCAAAAAATTTGTCGGATACTTTAATAATAGCCTTGCTCCCCAGTTTTTCGCTTTCGAGGTTGGTACCGAATGTAATCTGGTTTTTTATTTTGTCGAGCCCTAAAATGGAAATCACCTTAAACAGGTACTGCGCGGGGATGTGGTCGATAACCGTGCCTTCTTTAATGGCACTTACTTTTAACTTGAGTTTTTTCTTTTTATCGTCGCTCATGGCTGTTTATTTAAGGTTCATAATGTGGGAAATAATCGCTTCCCGGGTAAATACGCCATTGCGGGCCTGGGTGAAATAGTAGGCTTTTTCGTTCTGGTCCACATCGGTATGAATTTCGTTTACACGGGGCAGCGGATGCAGGATTTTTACATTGGGTTTGGTTTTTTCGAGCATGGCGTTACGCAGAATATATACGTTTTTTACCTGCTCGTATTCGATGGGGTCGGAGAACCGTTCTTTTTGCACCCGGGTCATGTAAATGATGTCGGCCTCGCTGATGATGTCGGTAAATTCGCGGTGTTCGAAAAAACGGATGCCTTTTTCGCGAAGGTACAATTTATATTCCTGGGGCATTTGCAGTTCGGGGGGGGCAATAAAGTTGAAAATGGGATTTTCGAACTCCGACATGGCCATAAGCAGGGAATGTACTGTTCGTCCGTACTTCAGATCGCCCACCATAAAAATATTCAGGTTGTCGAGCGAACCCTGCGTTTTTACAATGGAGTACATGTCGAGAAGGGTTTGGGTTGGGTGTTGATTGGCGCCGTCGCCGGCATTGATTACCGGAACCGGTGACACTTCTGCGGCATAACGCGCCGCTCCTTCCAGCGGATGGCGCATAACAATGAGATCGGCATAGTTGCTCACCATTTTTATGGTGTCGTGCAGGGTTTCCCCTTTTGAGGTACTGGAACTGCCCGGGTCGGCAATGCCGATAATCCGTCCGCCCAGCCGGCTGATAGCCGTTTCAAAACTTAGCCGGGTACGCGTTGACGGCTCAAAAAAAAGGGAAGCAACTACCTTCCCCTGCAACAAATCCTGATTCGGACTGGCTTCGAACTCTGCTGCAAGGCTCATTATTCTCAGGTATTCTTCCTTCGAATAATCGGTAATGGAAATTAAATCTCGTTTCATAATAATATGGTATTGAAATCGTATTTGATGCAACGCCGGGAGAATGGAATTTGATATTGCCGGCAGCGTTTGCTGTCATCCGCACTATTGTATTGAGATTGCCGGAATTCCATCATATTTCAAAAGTAAAACGATTCGGGGAAAAGTTTTGAATTCGGTGTTTATTTTTTTCACTGATTTATTAACAGGTTAGCTGTGTGCCGTTTTTTTAATTTCAACGCCGTAAAACTGCTGAAAGAGGTCTTCGATGCGGCGGGCTTCGGATTTTCGGACCGAAAAATCGAGTTCACACTCCAGTTCAAACCGTGTATCCAGAATATTCAGGTTTTCCTGTTTAATTATCTGCATCACGTCGTTCATTTGGTTGTAGGTAAATTTTAGGGTGAATTTTTTTTCGATAACGCGATTTACGGTTTTTGCATTTTTAATCGCTTCTGCCGCCGCTGTGCGGTAAGCATTTATCAGTCCGCCGGTGCCGAGCAATGTTCCGCCAAAATACCTTACCACTACCACAAGTATGTTGGTTAATCCGAAACTCAATAACTGCCCTAAAATTGGTTTTCCTGCGGTTGAGGAAGGTTCGCCGTCGTCGTTGGCCCGGAAGGTGATTTCTTCCGTTCCCAGTCTCCAGGCATAACAATGGTGGCGGGCACTGTGGTGTTCTTTTTTGATCTGAATTAAGATGTCTTTTATTTCTTCTTCGGTTTCAACCGGAAACGCGTAGGAGAGAAATTTACTTCCCTTGTCTTTAAACAGGCCTTCACTTTTTGCTTTTATGGTTTTGTAGCTGTCATTCACTACATGCTCAGTTTTTTCTCGATATCTTCCACATACTGCCTGAAATTTTTATCCGTGTCTTTCAGGTTGTTTACCGTTTTGCAGGCATGTAGTACGGTAGCATGGTCTTTGTTTCCAATTTGTGCACCGATACTGGCCAGCGAATATTTGGTCAGTGTTTTGGAAAAATACATGGTAATTTGCCGGGCCTGTACAATTTCGCGTTTGCGGGTTTTGGCCTGAAGCGATTCAACCGGCATATTAAAGTAGTCGCATACCACTTTTGAAATGTATTCGATGGAAAGTTCCCTTCTCGAATTTTTTACCAGTTTGTTGATAAGCTTGGCCGTGAGATCGAGTGTAATCTCGCGCTTGTTAAGCATCGACTGAGCAAGCAGCGAAACCAGTGCTCCTTCCAGCTCACGCACATTGTTGGTCACGTGCGAGGCAATGTATTCCAAAACTTCGTCCGAAAGTTCAATGCCGTCTTTGTACACTTTTCGGCGCAGAATTTCCATCCGCGTTTCAAAGTCGGGCGTTTGCAGGTCGGCAGTCAGTCCCCATTTAAACCGCGACAGCAGGCGTTGTTCCATACCTTTCAGTTCGATGGGCGGTTTGTCTGAGGTTAAAATCAGCTGCTTTCCGGTTTGGTGCAGATGGTTGAAAATATGGAAAAAGGTTTCCTGGGTTTTTTCTTTGCCGGCAAATTCCTGCACATCGTCGAGAATGAGCACGTCAATCATTTGATAAAAATGCAGAAAATCGTTCCGGTTATTGTTGCGGGTCGCTTCGGTAAACTGGGTTTGAAACTTATTGGCATTCACATAAAGTACCACTTTATCGGGCATTTGTTCCTTTACTTCAATTCCAATAGCCTGGGCAAGGTGGGTTTTTCCGAGTCCCGAATTTCCGTAAATCATTAACGGATTAAATGCAGTCCCTCCGGGGTTCCGTGCCACGGCATATCCTGCGCTTCGGGCCAGCCTGTTGCAATCGCCTTCAACAAAATTTTCGAAAGTATTGTCTGTTTTCAGTTGCGGATCAATTTGCAGTTTCTGAATTCCGGGAATGATAAACGGATTTTTTATCGATTTTTTTTCATCGGCCCTTAAAGGAATGGTAAGCGGTTTGTTTTGAATTTTTGTGTTATTGGTCGGGTAGCTCACCGTGTAGGGTGTGCCGTTATTGTCCTGGGCGTTTCCACTGCCCGGACTCATCACTACATTGTATTCCAGTTTTGCACCATTGCCCAGAACCATACGGAGCGTCTTTCGCAGGATGTCGATAAATTGCTCCTCAAGGTACTCGTAAAAAAAAGCACTGGGTACCTGTATCGTTAATACTCTGTTTTCGATTTTTACGGGTTTAATGGGTTCAAACCATGTTTTATAACTGCTAACAGGAACATTATCCCTGATAATGTCGAGGCATTTTTCCCACGCAGTTTGATGTTCGCTGTTCATTTATACTCGCCGGATTTTGAGGTTCTACAAAATTCCTTTTTTAATTCCCAAAACAAAAATTGCGAAAAAAAAGTTAAAAAAAAAATCCTTTCGCTCTTGCTTTTATTAAAAATTGTTTATCGGATTCTATTTGAGGAGTTTAAAAAATAATTATTTTTTGTTTTTTTTAATGTCTTGAAAATCAGTTTGTTTTTCTTAACATTTTGATTAGTAGAAGGCTAAGTGGTGGGTAGTGATCGGATTTAATTTTTCATAACTTTTACTATTAACAGAACCTGGTTAATTACCTGATGGATTTAAGTGCCCTTTCCAATTTTATTAACCGTCCGTTCTTAAATGCGACAATGGAGGCATTGGGGAATTTTTTAAGTGCTTTTTCGTGTAAACTGACGATTTCTGCAAACGAACCGGTTGCTCCCACCAGGTAACTGTATGCCCCGCTGGCCTCGTACTCTTCTACTTCTCCCAGCCCTTCGAAACGGTCTGATTCGGTTGAAACCCGGTTTTCGCTTGAAACAAGGTGCACTTTGAAAACAATATTTTCGGCGGCATCGCCTGTTGTATTTACATACACTTTTCGGCCGAGGTCGAGCGCCGAAAAATTGAGGTACCTTTCAGGATTTACCCTGATGTCGGCCATTAAAAGGTTAATATTTTCAGCCAGCAGGTTTATCGATTCATACAATTCATCGTCGTTGAGCAGTAGTCCGGCAGTGTTGTCTGTACTTTTCAGTTGTGCAAGTATGCCGTTTATCTGTTCGGTGGAAGTTAAAATATTTTGTGCCAGTGCCGAGAGGGGCAGCCGGGCGAGTGTGTCGCTGAGTGCAGCGATGTTGTTCAGTGTACTTTCGAAGTTGTGGGCACTGTTGGCCACAACTGTGGAAATGGAGTCGAGATTGGTAATTATTCTCCCGGCGCTTTCTTTTTTTGAAGAAACTATTTCCTGCAAATCGGCTGTCGTTTTTTCAACATTGTAAATGGTTTGATTAATGTTTTCGAAACTTTCGGAAAGGTTTTGGCGGGCGTCTTCGTTAAAAATAACGGTAAGCACTGTGATGGCGGAGTCGAGTGTGCTTAAAAGTTCCTCGGCTCTGTTTTTAATGGGCAGTACCTGCATACTCACCTGTTCTTTCAAATCGCTTTCCACGTCGCCCGGCAAGGTGTCGTTGACCGAATAAAAGCCGGTACCGGTTCCCAGGTTAATTCTTATTACCCGGGTTCCCATTAAGTCGCTGCTTACTATTTGGGCTACCGTATTTACCGGCAGTTTTATAGAAGAATCGATGGAGAATGTGACCAGGAGCCTCCCGCTGTTGTCGGGCAAAAAACCGATTTTTTTTACCTGTCCGATTTTATACCCGCTCAGCAAAACATCGTTCGATTCCGAAAGTCCGTCAATCCGGCTGTAAATAACATGGTAATCGTCGCTTCTTTTAAATATATCGTTACCCTTCAGGTAGCTGAGGCCCCATATCAGTATGGTAATCGACACGACAATTAAAATTCCAAGTTTTGTATATTTTGATACTTTCATTTTCAACAGGTATTAAATGAACAAAAGGACGGGTAAAATTAGGGATTTCCTGCCTGAATTACCCAATTTATGAAGGAAAAAACGGTTTTACTTTTTTTGAAACGCGGTTTCAACCGGTACCAGTTCGTTGTTTACAAATGCCACCACAAATGCTCCGTTAAATTTTTTCTGCAATCGCTTTTGTTCTTCCCTGGCCTTTTCCACTGTGTTATATTTTCCTGAAAAATACCGGTAAACCTGTCCCTCGTTGTGCATAAAAATGTTGTTTTCATTTTTGAAATTTTTCGCATGCGTTTCCACCGGTTTCGACAAAGAGGCAATTTGAACAGAAAAACAGACTTCGTCGGTCACGGGTTGAGTTGCATTTTGGTTTTCTGGTGAATAGCCGGCTGAAGTTGAAAGCGATTGTTCTGCATTCGATTCGGTAATCAGGTTAAAACTACTTCTGGATTCCACCTTTTTCCGGTACGCTCCAAACGCTCTGAAGATAGCAGAAGCGAGGTAATCGCGGCCGGAATCGCTCATAAGGAATTCACGTTCTGCCGGATGGTTTAAAAATCCGGTTTCAACTAAAATACTGGGCATTGCAGTTTGCCGCAGCACCAGAAAACCGGCCTGTTTTACACTTCTGTCGATGCGTTTGGCGCGTTCCCTGAACTGGTCCTGCACCGCCGAGGCCAGCATGGCACTTTGTTCCAGGTATTCGTCCTGTACCAGTTCAAACATGATGTACGATTCGGGCGAATTCGGGTCGAAACCTTCGTAGGTGGTGTGGTAATCGTCTTCGAGCAGAATAACTGCATTTTCTTTTTTGGCTACCTCCAGGTTTTCTTTGGTTCGGTGCTGTCCCAGAATGTAAGTTTCTGTTCCCTGCACCACACCGCGGGCAACTGCGTTTACATGAATGGAAATAAACAAATCGGCGTCGTTTTTATTGGCGATAGCCGCCCGCTGGAAAAGCGGAACAAAAACATCGCGGTCGCGGGTGTAGATGACTTGAACTTCCGGGAACGCATTTTTGATGTAGTCACCCAGTTTCAATGCAATATCCAGCACAATATCTTTTTCACGTGCTTTGCCGTAAACAGCCCCGGGGTCTTTTCCTCCGTGACCGGGGTCGATAACAACTGTTTTTATTACGGAACCCGGCCCCTGCCGGCGCGAAATTTCAGCAGAATTTCCTGAAAAGCAGATGGCCGTTAAAAGAAAAAGAATCCAGATGTATTGTTGTTTCCTGTTCATATCATTTCCCGTTTCTGAAACAAAAATAGAAATATTAGAATTATTTTGCATTTATTAGGGCTTTGGTATAACCCTTATTTTTATTTTTGCACGGCGAGTCGGCAGGTTTAGGTTTTAAAGTCAGAAAACATTTTGTACAAACAATTAATAACATACTTTTTAGCGCTATTTCCACTCTATATTTTTGGCCAGGAAACAGAACGCAGGCTATACCGGCCCGACGTTTCTTTCCCTGACACCACTAATACCGCACCTGTTGTGCAGGACTCGCTTTACAATTACCAGTTCGGCGCCGATACGCTTTCAACCGACTCGGTTCGGAGAGACAGACCCGATTCCTTACGTCGGGAAAAACCTCCGGTAATTGAAGCACCCATCGATTATAACGCAGAAGATTCCATTATTGGTTCGTTCGACGGGCAAAAAGTGTATTTGTACAACAATGCCCGGGTAACTTACCAGCAGATTGAACTTACGGCTTATTTTATCGAACTCGACCTGGAAACCAAAGAGGTTTATGCAGAAGGAATAAAAGATTCTACCGGCACACTGGTGCAAAAGCCTATTTTTAAAGACGGGCGTGAAGAATTTGAGTCGAATACATTGCGCTACAATTTTGAATCGGAGAAGGGAATTATTACCGATGTGGTTACCGAGCAGGGCGAAGGTTTTGTGCATAGTCAGCGCACCAAAAAAATATCGAAAGATGCCTTTGTGCTGAAAGATGGAAAATATACCACGTGCGATGCCGACCATCCTCATTTTTACCTTCATCTGACCAAAGCAAAAGTTATTTCCAACAATAAAATTATTACCGGGCCGGCCTACATGGTGCTGGAAGATTTCCCCATCTATTTTCCCATCCTGCCGTTTGGTTATTTCCCCAATACGCCTTCCTATTCCTCGGGTATAATTGTGCCCATGTATGGCGAAGAGAACAACCGTGGTTTTTTCCTGCGCGATGGAGGTTATTACTGGGCCGCCAGCGAATATTTCGATTTGGCTGCGAGAGGCGACATTTACTCCAAAGGCTCGTGGGCGGGGAAACTGCATACCAATTACCGGAAAAGGTACAAGTTTAACGGTGGATTCGATTTTCGGTACAACGTAAATGTTTACGGAGAAAGAGGGCTCGATAACTACACCCGGTCTCCACAGTTTTCGGTCACCTGGAACCACAGCCAGGATGCCAAAGCCAATCCGAACCAAACGTTTTCTGCAAGTGTGAATTTATCGTCAAGCGGCTACGACAAACAAAATGCTATTTCAGGCGAAAGGTACCTGCAAAGCCAGAAATCGTCGAGTATTTCATTTTCGAAAAAGTTTGAAAACACACCTTACAATTTGTCGGTAAACCTTCGGCATTCGCAAAACTCGCGCGATTCGTCACTTACCTTGTCGCTCCCCGAGATGACTTTCAGTATGGCAAAAGTTTATCCCCTCAGGAAAAAGGTGCGAACCGGTGCGTTGAAGTTTTACGAGAAGTTCGGCATCAATTATACCGGAAATCTTCGCAATTCGATAACCGCGCACGAAGCCGAAATACTCCAGAAGTCGTTTGTCCGCGACTGGAAAAACGGAATCCGGCACAATATTCCGATTTCGCTGCCCAGCTTTAACCTGTTTAACCACATTAACTTTAGCCCGGGATTTAGCTACAATGAAAAATGGTATTTTAAAAAGTACGACTACACTTATGTGGAAGACGGCGATTTCAACAACCCCGGTTCGATTCCGAATACGGTTCAAATCGATACCATTTCGGGACTAAACCGGGTCTATGACTATTCATACAGTGTGAGTGCTTCGACCAATATTTACGGAATGTTTTTACCGCGGAACCCTAATTCAAAAATCAGGGGAGTTCGCCATAAAATGACACCTTCGTTAAGTTTGAGCTACCGCCCCGACTTTGGCGCCGAAAAGTTTGGTTACTGGCAGGAAATTCAGGTGGACACCACCGGACGGGTGCGCTACTTCGATGTCAACGACGGCGGAATTTACGGAGGTTCGCCGGGCAGAGGGGCTTCCGGAGCTGTTTCTTTTTCGCTGAATAATAACCTCGAAGCCAAAGTGCTGGACGTGAAAGATACCACCAAAACTGATGAGGATCAAAAGTTCAGAAAGGTAAAAATAATCGATAACCTGAGTTTGGGAACTTCTTACAATCTGATTGCCGACTCGCTCAATCTTGCTCCCATTAATATCAGGGCACGCACAACCGTTGCCGGGGTGAGTGTTAACATGGGAGGAGTTCTCGATCCGTACGAGGTGAATGATCAGGGCGTAAAAATTCATAAATATGTTTGGAACGAAAGATCGGGCCTAAGTAAACTGGGCAGACTTACCCGTGCCAACCTCTCGTTTGGGATGAATTTCAGATCGAAAAAAGGGGAGCAGCAGGCTGAAAGAAACCAGGAACTTATAGAAGAAGAAAATATTTTACCCGGCGACTACAGTCATTATACCGACTTTAATATTCCCTGGGACTTTGGATTCGATTACAGCTTTAACTATGCCGGCCCCCGCCGTCCGTCAGAAAAAGGGAGAATTACCCAAACCATAGGTTTGCGCGGAAACCTGAACCTCACCGATAAATGGCGGATTAGCGCCAATACCAACTACGATATTGTGGCCGGTGAATTTTCTTTTACCACGTTTAATGTAAACCGCGATTTGCACTGCTGGTCTATGGCGTTTAACTTTGTGCCGTTTGGTTATATGAAAAGCTACAGTTTTACCATCAACGCCAAATCGTCGATGCTGAAAGACCTGAAATTGCAGAAACGACAAAGTCATTACGATAATTTTTAAAATCGGATACCCATGAAACGAATCATTTCGACTGAAAAAGCTCCCAAAGCAGTAGGGCCGTACAGCCAGGCAATTGAAGCTAGCGGAACGTTGTATGTTGCTGGTCAGGTGCCGCTCGACCCGGAAACCATGAAAGTAGTGGAAGGTGGAATTCAGGAACAAACCCTGCGTGTGTTGAAAAATATTGGCGCCATTCTCGAAGCAGCCGGTTACGGTTTTTCCGACGTGGTTAAATGCACCTGCCTGCTTTCCGATATCGATAATTTTAAAGCCATGAATGCGGTTTACGGGCAGTTTTTTCCGGAAAACCCTCCCGCGCGGGCGGCATTTGCCGTAAAAGACCTTCCTCTGGGCGTTTTAATTGAAATTGAAGCAGTTGCTGTTAAATAATGCCGGAAATGAATTGCTGCATGATTTAAAGCAATAGTGTTATCTGCTTGAAAACGTCGCATCGATTTGTTGTGCCAAAGCATAATCTTTGTCCGTAATTTTTCCTTCGGAGTGGGTAAATAGCATCACTTTCACTTTTTTATAGGCATAAATCAAAATATCGGGATGATGATCGGCAGCCTCTGCCAGCGGCATAATCTGGTTGACGAAACTCACCGCATCTTGAAAATTTGCGAGCACAAATTCTTTTACAAGTTTGGTATCTTCTGTTTTCCAGTCCATAATTACTTATTTTTTTAAGGTTTTCCTTTATTTATTTCGATCCTTCTTTTTTCTTTTTTTGTTTTGTGTATATCTGTATATCAGATAAATGACTATAACAGCCACGGTAGCGGCAATATACCAAACCGGTTTTTCAACAGGTTCCGGCACGGTTGGAGGATACATGTCGGGCGACTGGGCCGGCAACATTCTCCAAATAAAAATCGACACCAGGGTTGTCACTGTTTTTCTGTAATTCATATCAGTTGTTTTTTACTTTTTCTTTTCTAATAACAAGTAATTTCCGGCTGTTTTGTTCATTTTCCGGGTTGCATCAACTATTTTGACAAAAGGGTTTTAAATATCCATTCGTTCGTTCCGAATCCATAAAAACCAGCGGTCTGTTTGGGTTTCATTTTTCAGAATATAAATTTTTTGGTTGGAAGCGCGCACTTTAAAGTAGTTTGCCGGCGGAAATTCAGGATTCATATCTCCCTGGTACCATCTGTCCAGTATTTCTTCAATTTCAAAACAGATGTCCTCCCAAAAGAA
>CAZXHP010000110.1:10887-12678 GCA_964639655.1 uncultured Mariniphaga sp. | reverse complement strand
TTTAATCCCAATTCAATATTATCTTCCCGCAATCACCTTGTTCCATTATATCGAATGCCTTTTGGAAATCTTCGGCAGGAAAACGGTGGGTAATTACCGGTGTAATATCCAGGCCCGAGGTGAGCATCATTTCCATGTGGTACCAGGTTTCGTACATTTCACGGCCATAAATTCCTTTTAAGGTTAATCCTTTAAAAATGATATTGTTCCAGTTGATTTGTGTTTTCTGCGGAAGAATTCCCAGCAGGCTGATTTTTCCGCCGTTGTACATGTGGTTCACCATGTCGTTGAATGCGGCAGGCGAGCCTGAGCACTCCAGGCCGATGTCGAAACCCGCCACCATGTTGTGCCTGTGCATGGCCTCTTTTATGCTTTCTTTGGTTGGATCGATTACGCGGGTAGCTCCCATTTTTCGGGCCAAAGCACGCCGAAAAGGACTTAAATCGGTACCGATTACATTCCTGGCGCCGGCAAACCGGCAGATGGCTGCTGCCATAGCGCCAATGGGACCGCCAATTCCCGTAATCAACACATCTTCGCCTAAAAGAGGAAATGAAAGCGCAGTATGCGTGGCATTTCCCAGCGGATCCATAATGGACATGATTTCGTCAGGAATACTCACATCTACATGCAGCACATTTTTGGCCGGAACCGAAATGTATTCGGCAAAACCTCCGTCTCGCTGAACACCAATGCCAATGGTGTTGTCGCAAATGTGCTGCCTTCCGCGCCGGCAGTTGCGGCAAAAACCGCAGGAAATGTGGCCTTCAACGGTAACCCGCTCTCCTACTCTTACACGATCCACTTCCGAGCCCACCTCCACAACAGTTCCCATGTATTCGTGCCCGATGGTTACCGGTGGTTTAATGGTTTGCTGCGCCCATTCGTCCCATTTGTAAATGTGCAGGTCGGTGCCGCAAATGGCTGCTTTTTTTATTTTAATCAGAACATCGTTCGGTCCAACTTTCGGCATGGGAACATCTTCCATCCAAATTCCTTTTTCTGCTTTGCTTTTTACCAGTGCTTTCACGTTCGTTAATGCTTTTTATTGGTGAATTTTATCAAAAAAATCTGAACGCAATTTAGAACAATTTAAAACCGCAAAGAAGAACGAATATCAGGATTATATCAATTTTATCCGGCTTCTTTATTATCAAAACTTAATCATACTTACTTTGTGGTATTCACATATTTCAGGTTTACCACCTCGTTTGATGTCAGTTTTACCGAAACAATGTAGATTCCCGGTTTATTCTGCTTAAGCACATAATTGGAGCTAAAAATCCCTGTATCCTTTTTCATCAGTTGTCCGGACAAATTATAAACGGAAACATCCTTTATAGACTGGCCCGGTTCTGCTATTAAAATGCTGTTACTTTGCAAAAACACTTTTTTTTTATTCTCTTTATCTATTCCAGAATTTAATCCCATAATAATATCCGGGGCAAGGGGAATGGAATCACATATACCGAGCAATCCGACCTTGAAGTTTTTTTGGGAAAGCACAAAATCTTTTTTTACAATAACGGTATATGTTCTTTCGGCATTGTTGTCGGGAGTGAGTTCAGTACTCCACTTTTTATCTATTGCCAGGGTATCTTCAACTGTTGATAAATCAATAAATTCTCCCCTGTAAACAATTATTCCGGTATAAACAGCCATATCACAGGTATCGCAATCATTATATACAGTAACATAAAGTGTGTCTTTGCCGTGGTCAAATTGCATTTTTGTAACCATCAAATCTTCACAGGCAGGAAAATAAACAACCTGCGCCGGGGCGGTTATCAT